>DATIUR010000335.1:0-6485 GCA_035466675.1 Anaeromyxobacteraceae bacterium
AAGGGGCGGGGGGGGGGTCGATCTCGGAGGCGGCGAGATGGCCGAGGTGTTTGGCGAGGACTACTTAGTGCCGACGCTGATGGGGTATGTCGACCTGAAGCGGCTCCTCGATCCCGAGTTGGAGAAGTCCATCGCCCATACCGTCTGTGTAGCAGCGCTCAGTCCGTTCAAGGATGACGACTGGACTCTCAAAGCGTTGCTCGACCGCCTTCGGGAGCGAGGGGCGTCGTCGCTCGCGACCACCATCGAGGCGACATGTGAAAGGCTGCGTGACGAGCTCTGACGGCGAGCGCAGCCGTCGAGAGAGTGTCTGCTCGGCGCGTGGAGAAGAACATGTCGGCGAGGTTCAAGTCCGAGGGTGAGGCTCGCGGCCTTGCGAGAACGAAGCTGGGTCGCGACCCGGTGCAGGTCGAGCCCGGGAAGCTCAGAAGGCGAAATGCTTCATGACCGCCACGCTCAACTCGCATGGAAGAGACGACGCCCAGGGCGGGAGGTGACCAACATGTGTCGATTTCGGATAGCCTTCATCGTGATCGCGGACGTCTTCGCCGCGGCGTGCGGCGGCAGCGGATCCAGCGACCCCGTGACCCCGTCGCTCGCCATCGATCCCACCGAGTGGTCCGTCTCCGCCGGAGGGGCGCCGAAGCAGTTCACGGCGACGCTGACCGGCTCGAGCGATCCGGTCGCCTGGTCGATCGAGACCGCCGGCACGGCGGCCGAGGTCGGGACGATCTCGGCGGCCGGGCTCTACACGCCGCCGCCCTCGCTGGCGGTGGGGCGAGACGTCGTCGTGAAGGCGACGGCGGGGGCGCTCGTGGCACGGGCCACCGTCCACGTGGGCGCGGCCGTGGACGGGGTCACGCTCGCGGTGACGCCCCCGACGGGCTCGGTGGTGGCGGGCTCGGGCGACACCGTGGCGCTCCACGCGGAGACGAGCTACGCCGGGACGGTGACCTGGACCGTGGTCCCCGACCTCGGGATGCTCGACGCGACCTCCGGCGTGGATGTCACCTACACGGCGCCGGCGACCCTCGTCACCGCCACGACGGACGTCGTCGTCACGGCGACGGCGGGCCCGGTCTCCGATTCGACCACGATCACGGTCCACCCCACGGTGCTCGTGGTGACCGGCCCGGCCACCGTCCGCGCAGGGGGCGCCCCGGTGCAGTTCACGCTCGTCACCGACGTCGGGGGGAGCGCCGTCGCCTGGACCGTCACGCCGGCGAGCGCCGGGACGATGTCGGGGACCGGTTCCGTGGGGACCTTCACGCCAGCGGCCACCGCGGCCGCCGACACGCCGTTCCAGGTCGTCGCGACGGTGGGCGAGGCGACCGGCAGCGCGTCCTCGACGCTCCTTCCACCGCTCGCGGGGCCGATCACGGTCGCGGGGTGGGTGGTGGATCACGAGGGGGCGGGGTACGCCGGGGCGACGGTGATCGTCGGGGACCAGTCGACGATCAGCGGGGCCGACGGGAGCTTCAGCATCCCGTCCGTGACCCCACCCTACGACGTCACCGTCATCGCGGATCTCTCGGCGAGCGGCGGAAAGATCAGCGTGTACCGTGGGGTGACCACCGCGGGCCCGGTCCTGAGCTTCGTTCGGGCCCTGACGTCGCGCTCCGCCACGGTGCAGGGAAGGGTCACGTATGAGTCCGTGGGCGTGCCCGGCACCAAGGTGTTCGGCCCCCTCCTCTCGACCACGGCGGGCACGAACGGCGACTACTCGCTCTTCACTGTCTGGACGGGCGCCGCCTCGGAGACCGTGACGCATCGCGCGCTCCTCGTCGGCCTCGACGCGAGCGCCAGGCCGTCCGGCTACCTCTTCGGTTCGCGCGCCGTGACGGTGACCGCGGGCGCGACCGTCACGGGCCAGGACATCGCCCTCGGGGCGGTCTCCTCGGGACACGTCACCGGCGCGACGACGCCGCAGGGCGATCTCGACTACACCACCTCCCGCTTCGCCATGGTCGCTCACTTCACGGACGGGACCGTCTTCACCGTCTACGACAGGTCCTTCAGCTTCGAAGACGCGCTGGTGGGCGCCTTCGACGTGATCGTGCCCACCTTGCCGGACGCGACGGTCCGCCTGGCCTACGGCGTGAGCGGCACGTCCGGCGGGCGGGCCCGGGCGAAGGCGCGCGTCGCCCCCGGCCAGACCGGGGTCGCGCTCGCGCTGCCCCTCATTCCCACCGCCACCGCCCCGGCCGACGGCGCGACCGGCGTCGGCTACGGAACACCGTTCACCTGGACCGGCGCCAACGCGGGCGGAATGGACTACCTGGACGTCGACTGTGCGGGCGGCGTGTCGTACCGGATCTACGGCGGAGGCACCTCCGCCACGCTCCCCGACCTTTCCGCCTACGGGGTGACCCTTGCGCCCGGCGTCTCCTGCACGTGGGAACCGGGGTGGACCTCGTACACCGTCGAGGACCTCGTCCAGGGGCCGGCCGCGGTGGATGCGCTCGCCCTCGAGCGCGGCGCCTACGGCCCCACCCTGTCGTTCGGATTCTGACCGCGCCCGGAGGCCCCTTGAAGCGACCCCTCCTGCTCGCCACCGTGCTCGCCGCGGCCGGGTCCCTGGCCGCAGGGTATGCCCTCGGCCGCGCCTCCGTCTCCCCGGGCCTGCTCGCCCGCGAGAGGGGGGAGGGGCCGGCGGTCGCCACCTTCCGCGGCGGCGCCGTGACGCGGGCGCAGGTCGTGGCGGCGCTCGAGAAGCAGCCCGAGGCCTACCGCGAGCAACTCCGCAGTCCGGGCGCGAAGAAGGCGCTCGTCGAGGAGATGGTGCGAGTCGAGCTGCTCGCCCGCGAGGGCGAGCGGCGGGGCCACCACCGCGATCCGGAGTTCCTGCGGCGCTACAAGGACGACCTGGGCCGCACCTTCCTCGAGAAGGAGCTCGAGGCGCCGCAGCGGAAGGCTGCCCCGGCGGACGCCGAGCTGCGCGCCTTCTACGACCGGCACAGGGAGGCGCTGGCGCGCCCCGAGCGCGCGCGCATCGCGGTGGTGCAGTACGCGGCCCCCACGGGCGACGCGGGAGCGCGCGCGGCCAGGCGTGCGAAGGCCGAGGCGGCGCTCGCGCGCCTGCGCGGCGCCAGGGAGCCGCACGCCTTCGCCCGGGTGGCGGCGGCGGAGTCGGACCACGTGCCGTCGCGCCTCGCCAACGGCGAGCTGCCCTTCCTGACGCGGGGGGAGATCGCGGAGCGGCTCGGTCCGGAGGTCGCGGACGCGGCGTTTGCGCTCGCCAGGGCCGGCGATCTCGCGCCCGCCGCCGTCGAGGGGGCGCGGGGGTTTCACGTCGTGAAGCTCCTGGGGCGCGAGGATGGGTACCAGCCGTCCTTCGAGGAGATGAAGCCCGCGATCCGGGAGCGGCTCGTGGCCGAGCGGCGGAGCGCGGCGCACGATGCCTTCCTGAAGGCGCTGTGGGACGAGGCCGAGGTGAGGCTGGACGAGAAGCAGATCGAGGCGCTCCGGGTCGAGTGACCCGCCATTCTCCGGAGGGGGCGACGCGACGCTGCCTCGCCGTCCCGCTCGCCCTGGCCGCGTGCGGCCGCGAGACCGGGCGGCCCGAGGACCTCCCGGCCCGGTCTACCCCCGCCGGCTGGGGATGCGCGCCAGGAAGACGATCCCCGCGGCGACGAGGGCGACGGCCGCGGCGAGCCAGGGGAGGGGCGGCCGGACGGCCAGCCCCAGCCAGGCGAGGCTGGCAAGCATGGAGGCCGCCGCCGCCGCCTTGACCGGCAGCGGGATGGTCCGCTCCCGGTGCCAGCGCCGCAGCGGCGCGCCGAACAGGCGGTGGTGGTAGAGCCAGCCGTGGAACCGCGGCGAGCTGGCCGAGAACGCCCAGAGGGCGAGGAGCAGGAAGGGCGTGGCGGGGAGCACCGGGAGGGCCGCGCCGAGCGCGCCCAGCCCCACGAAGACCCATCCCAGGCCGAACAGGACCCAGCGCCGGGCGGCACCCGGCCCGCCGCCCTCGCCCGGAGATGGCCTCGCCGCGTCCACGCTCCCGGGTTCGGACCTACAGCATGGCCAGGCGCACGTCGGCGAGCACCTGGGCGAGGTGGGCCGTGAACCGCGCCGCGGCGGCGCCGTCGACGACCCGGTGGTCGTAGGAGAGCGAGAGGGGCAGGAGCAGCCTGGGGGCGAACTCCTTCCCGTTCCAGACGGGCCGGGTGGCGGCCCGCGACACGCCCAGGATCGCCACCTCGGGAGCGTTGATGATGGGGGTGAAGGCCGTCCCGCCGATCCCGCCCAGGCTGGAGATGGAGAAGGTCCCTCCCTGCACGTCGGCGGGGACGAGCTTCCCCTCCCGGGCCCGGGCGGCGAGCGCGGCCAGCTCGCGCGCGATCTCGAGGATCCCCTTGCGGTCCGCGTCGCGCAGGACCGGCACCACCAGGCCGTTCGGGGTGTCGGCGGCGAAGCCGACGTGGAAGTAGCGCTTGAGGACGAGGTCGTCGCCGTCGAGCGAGGCGTTGAACTCGGGGAAGCGCCTGAGCGTGGCCACGCAGGCCTTCACCACGAAGGCGAGCAGGGTCACCTTGGTCCCGGAGCCGGCACCCTCCTCGTTGAGACGGACCCGGAACGCCTCCAGGTCCGTCACGTCCGCCTCGTCGTGCTGGGTGACGTGCGGGATCATCACCCAGTTCCGGGCCAGGTTCGCCGCCGAGATCCTCCGGATGCGCGACAGCGGCGCCCGCTCGACGGGGCCGAACCGGGCGAAGTCCACCTTGGGCCAGGGGAGCAGGTCGAGCCCGCTGCCGCTCCCGCCCGCTCCCCCCGCGCCGGCGCGGCCGATCTCCGCGCTCACGAAGCGCGACACGTCCTCGCGCAGGATCCGGCCCCGGGGGCCGCTCCCCTCCACGCGGGCGAGGTCCACGCCCAGCTCGCGGGCGAAGCGGCGGATGGAGGGGGAGGCGTGCGCGGCGCCCGGGCGTGCGGGCTCGCCAGCCGGGGCCGGGGTCGCGGCCGGGGAGGGTGCCACCTGCAGGGCCGGGATCACGACCGGGGTCGGGGCAGGCCGCGCGGCCTGGGCCGGGGGTGCCTTCGCGGCGGGGGGCGGGGACACGGTCGCGGCGGGCGGTGCGGCCGGAGCGGCGCCCTCGGCGGCGGCCGGCGCCGCCTCCAGCGAGAGCACGAGGGATCCCTCGCTCACCCGGTCGCCCACCTTGACGTCGAGGGCCTTCACCGTGCCCCCGGAGGGCGCCGGGATGTCGAAGGTGGCCTTGTCGGACTCGAGCGTGACGAGCGGGTCCTCCCGGTTCACCGCGTCCCCCGGCTTCACGTGGACCTCGATGACGGGGACGTCCTTGAAGTCGCCGATGTCCGGAACCCTGACCTCGATGGTGGCCATGTCTCCTCCGGGCAGGCCCCTACGCGGTCCAGGGGGCGGGTTTCTTCGGGTCGATGCCGTACTTGCGGATGGCCTCCGCCACCCGCCCGGCCGGGAGGGCGCCCTCGTCGGCCAGCGCCTTGAGCGCCGCCACCGTCACGTGGAAGCGGTCCACCTCGAAGAAGCGGCGGAGCTTCTCGCGCGTGTCGGAGCGGCCGAAGCCGTCGGTGCCGAGCACGACGTACCGGCGCGGGACGTACGGACGGATCTGCTCGGCGAAGGCCCGCACGTAGTCGGTGGCGGCCACCACCGGTCCCCGGGTGGGCGCGAGGCACGTCTCGACGTGCGACCGCCGCGGCGGCGCCTCCGGGTTCCGCAGGGCCTCGCGGGCGGCGGCCATCCCGTCGCGGGCCAGCTCCGTGAAGCTCGGGCAGCTCCACAGATCGGCCTGGACGCCCCAGTCCGCCCGGAGCAGGTCGGCCGCGGCGATCACCTCGCGGAAGATGGTCCCCGAGCCGAGCAGCTGCACCCGGGGCGCCTCGCCGGCCTCCGGAGCGGCACGGAAGCGGTACATGCCGCGGATGATGTCGCGCTCCACGCCCTCCGGCATGGCCGGGTGGACGTAGTTCTCGTTCATCACGGTGACGTAGTAGAAGACGTCCTCCTGCTCGCCGGCCATGCGGCGCAGCCCGTCCTGGAGGATCACCGCCAGCTCGTAGGCGAAGGTCGGATCGTAGGCGACGCAGTTGGGCACGTTGGCGGCGAGGACGTGCGAGTGGCCGTCCTCGTGCTGGAGCCCCTCGCCGTTCAGCGTGGTGCGGCCCGAGGTCGCGCCGAGGAGGAAGCCGCGGCTCCGCATGTCGCCGGCCGCCCAGAGGAGGTCGCCGACCCGCTGGAAGCCGAACATGGAATAGAAGATGTAGAAGGGGATCATCTGGACGCCGTGGGCGGAGTAGCTCGTCGCCGCCGCGATCCAGCTGCTCGTCGCCCCCGCCTCGTTGATCCCCTCCTGGAGGATCTGCCCGGTCTTGTCCTCCTTGTAGAAGGCGAGCTGATCCGCGTCCTGCGGGGTGTAGAGCTGCCCGACCTGGGAGTAGATCCCGACCTGCCGGAACATCCCCTCCATGCCGAAGGTGCGGGACTCGTCGGCGACGATCGGCAC
>DATIUR010000336.1:0-4402 GCA_035466675.1 Anaeromyxobacteraceae bacterium
CTGGGGCTGGGAGGCCTACCCGTTCGACGTGGCCGGCCTGGCCGCGCGGCGGCGCGTCGTCGCTCCCGACCGGGTCGGCTACGGCCGCTCCGCGCCGGTGGCGGAGCTTCCGCGCGGGTTCCACCGCCTCATGGCGGAGGAGACGCTCCTCGTCCTCGACGCGCTCGGGGTCGATCGGGCCGCCTTCTGGGGGCACAGCGACGGCGCGGTGATCGCCGCCTGGATCGGCTTCCTGGCGCCGGGGCGCGTCCGGGCGCTCGTCCTGGAGGCCCTCCACTTCGTCGCCGCGAAGGTCTCGTCGGTGGAGTTCTTCCGGGCCGCGGTCGAGGACCCGGAGCGGTTCGGGCCGGCGGTGGTCGAGGCCCTCAGGCGCGACCACGGTGATCGGTGGCGCGAGGTGCTCGCGGCGGGAGGCCGGGCCTGGCTCGGCATCATCGAGGAGGGACGGCGCGGCCGGCGCGACCTGTTCGAGGGGCGGCTCGGGGAGGTGCGGGCGCCGGCGCTCCTCCTGCACGGGCGGTACGACCCCCGCACGGAGCCGGGCGAGATCGAGGCGGCGCGGGCGGCGCTGCCGGGCGCGCGCCTGGAGATGCTCGACGCGGGCCACTGCCCGCACGCCAGCGAGCGGACCGGCCCGGCCTGCACGCGCCTGGCGGAGGAGTTCCTGGCGGCTCACCGGGCGTGAGCTGCCGGTGGACCGGCATCGCTGCCGGTCCGATCCCCTCCCGCGCTCGAACGCTCCGCGCCTCGGGCAACGCCCCCGCGGGGGCGTTCGAGTCACTCGAGCGGGGCGAACTGCCCCGCCGTCGGCTCCGCTCAGCAGAACCAGGACTCGGTGAGCCGCGGGACGCGGCGCGGATCCGGCCGCACCTCGACGTGGGCGTGCGGGCGGCCGGCCGCGGCCCGGGCCAGCGCCTTCACGCGGGCGACGGTGGCGAGGCGGTCCTCGCCGCGGGCGGCCCCGTCCTCCACGACGGCCGCCACCCGCTGGTGGAGCGCGTCCATGCGCGGGTCGGGGTGGCGCCAGCGCCACGCCAGCGCCTCCCGGTCGAGCCCCTCGAACGCGATCTCGGGGTGGCCCTCCAGCAGCGAGCCCGGGGGAACGAGGAGCCGGATGGAGAGCTGGACCGGGTCGAGCTGGGGCAGCCAGCCGCCCTCCTCGAACGTGTCCAGGAGGTCGAGGAGGTCGTCCAGCGTGGACCAGGGCGTGAAGGGGACGAGCGAGGGGCGGAGCGTGATCCCGGCCCGGGCGCAGACCTCGAACGCCGCCAGCGCGGCGGCCCGGGTGTGCCCCTTGGCGAGCCGCTCCAGCACCAGGTCGGAGAGGGACTCCACCGCCGAGGTGACGAAGAGCGCCCCGAGGCGGGCGAGCTCCGGGAGGAGGTCGCGGTGCCGCACCAGGTGCTCCACCTTGGCGGTGAAGTCGAAGGTGAGGTCCGGGAAGCGCGCCCGGACCGCGCGCGCGACCCGCAGGGCGTGGCCCGGGCCGTTCAGGAAGTCCGGGTCGCCGAAGGTGACGTGCTCCGCGCCGGCGGCCACCTGGCGCGCCACGTCCTCCACCACCGTCTCGACGGGGACCGCCACGAAACGGCCGCGGTAGACGGCCGGGACGGGGCAGTGGCGGCAGAGGTGCTTGCAGCCCCGGGTCGCCTCGGCGTAGCCGGCCAGGTGCAGGCGGCCGTCGGCCCCCTCGAGGCGGGCGTACCGGTCGAGGGGCGGGAGGGCGGCCCGGCTCGGGACCGGGTAGTCGAGCCGGCGGCGCGGCGCGGCCGATCCGCCGCGCTGCACGAAGCGGTCGGTCGGTTCGCCCCGCTCGACGGCCCGGGCGAGCGCGACGAGGTCCTCCTCGCACTCGCCCCCCAGCACCGCCGCGGCGCCGCGGGCGAGCAGCAGCTCGGACTGGAGCGGCGCGTAGAGCCCGTGGAAGCAGAGCACCGCCCCGGGGCTCACCTCCCGGATCCGGACGGCGGCGGCGAGCCCGAGCCGCAGGGCGGTGTGCATGGGCACGGAGAGGGCCACCAGCCGGGCGCGGGCCGCTCGCTCGAGGTCGAGCGGCTCCACCGCCAGGTCGAGCGCGGCCGGCCGGAACCCGGCGCGCTCGAGGAACGCCATGGGGAGCGCGATCCCGTGCGGCGAGTGGCCCAGCTCGTAGCTGGAGACGAGCAGGATCGCCCCCGGGTCGCGCAGCGAGCGGCGCGCGCCGGCGGCGGGAGGCACCGCTACCCCTTGGCCGGGGGGGGGCGGTAGTCGGGCGGGAGCTGGGCCCCCTCGCCGAAGAAGAACTGCTCGGCCTGCTGGTAGAGGATCTGGTTCGTCCGCGGATCGGCGGGCGAGAGGCGGTACTCGTTCATCACCATCTTGAAGTGCTCGAGCCAGAGCTTCCACGCCTCCTGGGAGACGCTGTCGTAGATGCGCTGCCCGAGCTCGTTCGGGAAGGGCTTGAAGGCGAGTCCGGGCAGCTCCCGGCCGAGCTTCACGCAGTTCACCATTCGAGCCATCGGGGGGCTTCCTCCGTCGAGAGCGGCGCCAGCGGAAAAGGGGGTTCCAGGACCGGGCGGGAAGATAAGCGATCTCCGCCCGGGATGCACGGGATGCGCGCCGGGCCCGGACGCGGCACCGCCGGGCCGGCTCGCGCCGGTCCGGCGGCCTTCCGCGCGGCGCGCGGGGACTCTCGCGGCGTTCAGGACAGGAGGGAGGTGGGGGCGACGGCCAGCGCCTTGGCGAGCGACTCGAGCGTGTCGAGCGGCGGCGTGCGCTGCCCGCGCTCCAGCATGGAGATGTACGAGACCGAGAGCCCCGCCTTGGCGGCCAGGGCCTCCTGGGACAGCTTTCGGCGAAGTCGCTCGCTCTTGAGGTTCACGGCGAACTTGTCTGCGAGAGCAGGCATCGGGCGGGCTCCTGGGGTTTCCCCTCCGGTGAATTGGCGGATTCCGCAAACCAGTTTTGCGGTTTCCGCTTGCCCGATGAATAGCACTTTCAGAGCGACCCGGTAAAGGGGGAGTCTCGCTCAGCGTGTACCGCGTTCCCGCGACCGTCGGGGAAATGGCACGTCGTATCGCGCGAGAAGCCTGCGCAGGGCGAAGTAGGAGATTCCCAGCCGCCGGGCGAGGCCGGCGGCGTCGCCCTCGTGCAACCGCGCTGCCGCCGTGAGGTAGCGGCGCGCGGCGTCCCGGAACGGGATGACGTCGTCCCGGGCCTGGGGTTGCCGGAACCCGGGAAGGACCCGGGCCAGGTCCCCGGAGAGGTTGGCGAGCTTGCCCCGCGCCTCCTCCACCGCGGCCTCGTTGCGCTCGATGATCCGGGAGAGCCGGCGGCGGTCGATGGCCAGCTCCAGCGCGCGCTCCACCGCCTCGATCTCGGCGTCGTCGCGGGTCTCGTGGAAGAAGTCGGCCCCGGCCAGCATCGCCGCCACCGCCTCGGCCGGCGGGGCGGCTGCGGTGTGGGCCAGGATGGCGACGTCCGGCCGCCGGCTGCGGATCTCCTGGATCACCTCCAGGCCGCTGCGGCGGGGCATGCGCAGGTCGACGGCCGCCACCGTGATCTGCGCGGTCGCCTTGCGCAGCGCCTCGTCGCCGTCCCGCGCCGTCACCACGCGGAACCGCGGGTAGCGCCCGAGCGAGGCCGCCCGCTCCTGGCCGGGCACCTGCGTGAGGTGCTCGGCCAGGGCCTCGCGCCAGGCCTCGTCGTCGTCGGCCAGGAGCAGCACGTGGTCCTGCTCCCCCGGATGGTCCCACCGCGGCTTCGCCATGCCTCCGCCCCCCGGCCTCCCTTCCGGCGCTCACTCCGGGACGCCGAGCAGGATCGCCTCCACCCGCGCCCCGCGGGCGAGGCGCGTCCGCCCGGCGGGCAGGACGGCCAGGGCCCCGACCCCGGCCGCCGACGTCAGGTTCCCGCTCACCTGCGTCCGGAGCGGCTCCACCCACAGCTCGCCTCCCACCCGGGCGATCCGGGCCCGCGCGTAGACGGTCAGCTCGGCCGGCTTCTCCAGCGGCGCGGCCAGGCGGGCCGGCAGCACGGCGCGTCCGCTCCCCGGCAGGCCTGCCATGGCCCGCAGGGCGGGGCGGACGAACAGCTCGAAGGTCACGAGGGCGCTGGCCGGGTTTCCGGGCAGGCCGAACACCGCCGTCCGGCCCCAGCGCCCGAAGGTGAAGGGCTTGCCCGGGCGCATGGCCACGCGCCAGAAGCCGATCCGCGCTCCGGCGGCCCGGAGCGCTCCGCGGACCAGGTCCTTCGCCCCCACCGAGACGCCCCCGACGGTGACGAGCGCGTCCACCCCTCGGGCCCGCCGGAGCGCGGCCCGGAGCGAGGCCGCGTCGTCGCGGGCGGCCGGCAGGACCAGGGCCTCGGCGCCCGCCTCGCGGGCCGCCGCCGCCAGGGCCCGGCCGTTCGACTCGACGATCTG
>DATIUR010000337.1:0-1820 GCA_035466675.1 Anaeromyxobacteraceae bacterium
TCACGCCCCGGGCAGCCCCGCGGCGTCTCTCTGTCATGGGTCCTGGGGGCGCCCTCCGCGACCGTCGCGTCCGTGTCGGCGGAGTACCCACCCCCGCCCCGCCGCCTGCGCGCCGTCCATGCCGGACGGCGTCTTCGCGCAGCAGGCGCCCGGGGCTCCGGGGGTCGCCGGTCCGCCGCCTTCCTCGCGGCGGAGCCAGCGCCTGTGATGTTTAGCAAAATCCTCCCCCCGGCGAAAGCCCTTCTCCGGATGGAGAACCGGCTCCTCAGGGTCGGGCGAGCGGCTCGACCCATTCCGGGGGCAGCGCCACGATGGGCCCCATCTCCGCGAGCGCCGCGAGCGTGCGGACCTCGGGGAGATCGGCCGCCGCCCGGAGCAGGCTCCCCTCCTCCTCCGCCGGCTCGACCAGGGCCAGCGCGTCCGCGGCCAGCCGGGCCAGGCCGCCCGGGCCGGCCGGGAAGCGGCGCAGCTCGAACGGTTCGTCCGCGGCGAGGCCCGCCTTCTCCCGCGCCAGCGCCAGCGCGTCGGCGAGCGTCCCGATCCGGTCCACCAGCCGGCGGTCGAAGGCCTGCTGGCCGGTGAAGACGCGGCCGGCCGCGAGGGCCTCCACCTCCGCCACGGTCATCCCGCGCCCCTCCGCCACCCGCTCCAGGAAGGTGCGGTAGAACCGGTCCACCTGCGCCTGGAGCAGCGCCCGCTCCGAAGCGGACCACGGCCTCGCCAGGGAGAGGATCTGGGCGTTCTCCCCGCGAGCCGAGGCGTCGCGCCCGATGGAGAGCTTCGCCAGCAGGCCGGACAGGTCCGGCTTGAGCGCGAAGACGCCGATCGATCCGGTCAGCGAGGAGGGCTGGGCCACGATGGCGTCCGCGGCCGAGGCGACCAGGTAGCCGCCGCTGGCCGCCACGTCGCCGGTCCAGGCCACCACCGGCTTGCCCTTCTTCCGCGCCTGCCTCACCTCGCGCCAGAGCAGGTCGGAGGCGAGCCCGTCGCCGCCGGGCGAGTCCACCCGCAGGACGATGGCGCGCACGTCGCCGTCCGCGGCCGCCCGGCGGATGGCGCGGGCGATCCCCTCGGCGCCCGAGAGGCCCCGGAGGCTCCGGCGCCCACGCACGATGGTGCCCTCCACCGGCACCACGGCGACGACCGGGGGGCGCCCCCAGGTCTGGGCGGTCCGGGGGGGCACCGGCCGGTACCCGTTCACCACGCGCACGGAGCGGCCGACCTGGCCCCGGACCCACTCCTTCATCTCGTCCGGCCAGAGCACCGCGTCCAGCAGGCCGGCCTCGCGCGCCTCCTCGGCGGTGAAGATCCCCCGGTCCACGATCTCGCGGACGCGCGGCTCGGGGAGGCGGCGGCCCGCCGCGACGCCCGCCACGGTGCGCGCGAAGACGTCGTCGAGGACGGCCTCCCGCTGCTCCCTCGCCTCCGGGCTCGGGCCGGAGCGGACGAGCGGCTCCGGAGCGGTCTTGTACGCGCCCGCCTTCACCACGTCGAAGGCCATGCCGAGCCGGGCCAGGCCGTCGCGCAGGTAGAGGGT
Organism: Anaeromyxobacteraceae bacterium; assembly: GCA_035466675.1. GTDB lineage: Bacteria > Myxococcota > Myxococcia > Myxococcales > Anaeromyxobacteraceae > Anaeromyxobacter. Next base: position 1,538 of record DATIUR010000337.1, read on the forward strand.
CGAGCTGGCCAGGCCGGTCACGAAGAGCGGCGTGCCGGGCGGGCTCGCCACCGCGGTGGCGGCCGCCGCCAGCAGCACCTCCTTGGTGCGGCCTCCCCGGAGGTAGACGAGCACGGGCTTCCGGGTCCGGATCTCGGTCACCAGCCGGCGAAGCTCCTCCACCCGGGCCAGGCCGACCGGGAGGTCGCTCGTCACCAGGACGAGCCCGGCCACGTCGCGGTCGTCCCGGGCGCGCTCGAGCCGCCGGACCAGGGAGAGGTAGGGGTCCCCGGCCCGCAGGAAG
>DATIUR010000338.1:0-5064 GCA_035466675.1 Anaeromyxobacteraceae bacterium
AGAGCGCGGCGAAGGCGACGTCGGGGGCGGCCGAGAGGCCGTGGTGGAGCGAGCGGGGGGCCGCCCAGAAGAGGGCGGGGGCGAGGAGCGCGCCGGCCGCCCCGGCCAGCTCGAAACCCCACAGGGCCAGGACCGCCGAGAGGAGCGCCCCGAGGATGGCGGTGGCGACCCGGTACCCGAGCGCGTCGGCGAGCGGTCCGACGAGCGCGTGCGCCGCCGCGACCGCGATCTCGGCGGGCCCCGGGCCGGTGGCCGGCCGCGCATCCTGCGGGACGGGCCGGCCGGTGGCGAGCGCGCCCCACGAGGCCGCCGCCCGGTCGGCCGCCGCGATCGAGGCCGCCTCGCGGCGCGACATCCCGGGGTGGGGGGCGAGCAGGAGGAGCGCGAGCAGCGTGGCCCCGGCCCAGCCGAGGACCGTCCGCCGCGCGTCGAGGGCGGCCGGAAGGCGGGCGAGGGCCTGGCGGATCGCGATCACGGGAGCGTCATGGCCTCGAGGCAGACGGGCGGCGCTTCCGGGCTCGTTCCGGCGATGGCGAACGACACCTGGCGCAGGCTCCCGGCGAACCTGGTCGTGTCGAGCTGGAACGCCCGCCAGCCCGGCCCGCCGGCCACCTCGATCGTCCCGACCTCCTCGCCGTCGAGCCGCGCCACGAGCCGCACCGCCCCGCCGCGGGGGCCGACCGCGGCGGCGTGTCCGCGCAGGGCGCGGCCCACCGGGACGGCCGGGAAGGTGACGACCAGGGCCTCCCCGGCGGCCGGGTCGGGTGCGGCCAGCAGGCACGGACGGGCGGTCGAGTCCATCTCGCGCACCTCGCGGGCGACGCGGACCACCGCCTGGTCCTGGCAGCGGAAGGCGCCCGAGGCGTCGGCCGCGCAGGCCTGCTCGCCCAGGCGCACCTCCGCCCCGGCCAGCCGGTCGGGGAGGTAGGCGAGGGGAAGCGTGGGCGCGGCGATGGTGAAGAGGGCCACCTCCAGCGCGCCGAGGCGCTGCGGATCGTCCACCTTCACGGAGCGCGCCGCCAGCTCGCTCGCGACGCCGGTGGAAGGGCCGGGCGCGTCGGGCAGCGAGACGAGCCAGACGCGCCGCACGCCCACGAGGTCGTCGCCGGTGACGCGCCGGAGGGGGAGCACCGGGACCGAGGCGGGGAGCGCGGATCGGGCGCGCTCCGCCCAGTGCGGCGAGACGATCGCGGCGTCGCCGGGCTGGCCGTCCCGGGAGAGGAGCGCGGCGGCCGCCTTCCAGTGAAGGCCGGAGGGCAGGCGCCGGGGGAGCCCGGCCTGGAAGAGGATGCTGGAGGTCCCCGCCGCCACCACGACGGCGGCCAGGGCGAGGGCGCCGGCGGTGGAGCGCGAGGGGCGGCGCGACCAGGAGGCCCGGAAGGCTCGACCGGCGGCGGCGACGGACTCCCGCACCGCCCCCGCGGCCCGTTCCCGGGCCGCGCCGGAGAGAGGCGTCCCGCGGCTCACGTCTTGGCGAGCCGGATCTTCCGCTCGCTCTTCTCGCGGCAGAAGCTGCAGAGGTCCGTGTCCGGGTCGTCCGGCAGCCCCTGCGACCAGGACGGGTGCATGGCGCAGCGGGCGTCGTAGCAGTGGTGCAGGTCCCAGAGGTGCCCGAGCACGTGGATGGTCTCCCGGGCGAGCCGGCGCCGGTACCTCTCGATCGAGGCCTCGCTCACCCCGCGCGCGGGAAGTCGCGCGGTGCTCACCACCGCGCGCGAGCCGCCGTACTCCGCGAAGCCCCAGGCGGGAGGCTCCCCGAGCGGCCCGGGCCGGAGCGCCAGGGGCGCCGAGGTGACGTAGAGCACCCTGTCGTCGGCGACGGTGCGGATGGGAGGCGCCTCGGCGAGGAGCCGGACCGCGTCCACCCGACCGTCCTTCGTCTCGAGGTCGGGGGGCATGGGCCTGCCGCCGACGTGCTCGGTGCCCACCGCGAAGGCCTGGTAGAGCGTCCGCGTCAGGGCGGCCAGGTCGGTCGGGTCCATCTCGTCGAGCGTGACGATCCGGATCACTTCTTCTTCCCCTTCTTGGCGGGCGACTTCCGGGCCGGCTTCCTGGCGGGCGCCGCCTTCCGGGGCGCCTTCTTCTTCGCCTGAGCGCGGCGCGGCTCCGCGGGAGGCGGCTTCCGGGCGGGAGCCTTCGCGCGCTTCGCGGCCGGCGCCGCGCGCGCGGCTGGCCGGGCCGGCTCGGCCTCCTCCTCGGCCGCGGCAGGTGCGCCCTCCTCGGGGGTCGCCTCGCCCTCGACGGCCTCGGGGACCAGCTCGGCCAGCCCGAGGTCCGCCAGCCCGAGGTCCTCCTCCACCACCGCGGGCCGTCGGTACCTCGGCCGCACCGGCAGCACCACCGGCTTGGGCGGCGGCTTGAGCTGGAACTTCACCCCCGCGGGCGGCATGAGCGCGTAGTCGACGAGATCCTCGGCGACGGCCGGCGGCGCCCCGAGCGACGCGGCCACCTCGGCCACGAGCAGGTGGCGCGCGTTGTCGTAGACCTCGCGCTCCTTGGTGGGCAGCGGGCGGATGCGCGACAGGGAGTGAAGGCCCTTCACCACCTCCGCCACCCCGAGCACGCCGCCGGCGATGAGCCGGTCCACGTTGTCGCGGTGGCGCACCTTCCAGTCCAGCTCCGGCTCGTCGAAGGAGGCCGCCAGGTAGTGGAAGACGCCCTCCATCTGCTCGCCGCTCGCCACCCGCCGCAGGCCGACCGCCGGCACCTTGTCCACGTTCACCGAGACGAAGGAGCCGTCCTCCTCGCGCCGGAGCCTCACCAGCCGGGCCCTGGCGCCGCCGTACTCGAACTCCTGGAAGCCGACCACGGCGCAGACCCCCTGGTTCGGGTAGACGACGCGGTCGCCTTCCCGGAGGGTGGAGGCGTCGGTGATCGTCCCCTCCAGCACTGGGAACTGCTGCTTCGGCTCGTCGGGGTGACGAGGGGGCGGACCCTTCACGGTCCCCCCGTCTACCACGCGACTCCGGGAGCGGCAATGCGAACGCGGTGGGCCGGGCAGGGGGGCCCGGGCCGCGGCAGGGTGGGCGAGCCCCCCGGGGCCCTACCGACCGCCGGCGCAGAACGCCTCGTAGTCCACCAGCTCGGGGCGGGCGCCCGGGCGGCAGGCCGGGCACTCCGGATCGGGCCGCACCCGGAGCTCCCGGAAGCGGGTCTCGAGGGCGTCGTAGGCCAGGAGGCGGCCGACCAGGGTCTCCCCCCGCCCGAGCACGATCTTGACGACCTCGTTCGCCTGGAGGAGCCCCACCACGCCAGGCAGGACGCCGAGCACCCCCACCTGCGCGCAGCTCGGCGCGAGCTCCGGCTCGGGGGGCGCCGGGAAGAGGCACCGGTAGCAGGGGCCCCGGCCCGGCCAGAAGGTGGTCACCTGCCCCTCGAAGCGGTGCACCGAGCCGTGGACCAGGGGCTTGCCGAGCAGGAGGCAGGCGTCGTTCAGGAGGTAGCGGGTGGGGAAGTTGTCGCCGCCGTCCACGACGACGTCGAACCCCTCCAGGATCCGCAGGGCGTTCTCGCGGCCGAGGCGCTCGGGGAAGGCGATCACGCGCACGTCCGGGTTGAGGGCGCCGATGGCGAGGGCGGCCGACTCGGTCTTGGGTCGGCCCAGCGTCCGGGTGGAATGGAGCACCTGGCGGTGGAGGTTCGAGAGGTCCACCGCGTCGGAGTCCACCACGCCGAGCGTGCCCACCCCGGCGCCCGCCAGGTAGAGGGCGATGGGCGAGCCGAGCCCGCCGGCCCCGACCAGCAGGACCTTCGCCGCCAGCAGCCTCTCCTGGCCCTCCTCGCCCACCTCGGGGAGGAGGAGGTGGCGGCCGTACCGCTCCCGCTGCTCGTCGGTCAGCCGGGAGGGCCTCACCACCGCGAGGCCCAGCTCGCGCCAGCGCACGATGCCCCCGGCCATCGAGGCGGCGTTCCGGTACCCCATCGCGCCGAGGGCCTGCGCGGCGAAGAGGGAGCGCTCCCCCACCTTGCAGTAGAGGACGACCTCGGCGTCCCGCCCCGGGACCGCCTCGGCGATGCGCTCCTGGAGAGCGGCGAGCGGCACGTGGGCGGCCCCCGCCAGGTGGCCGCCCGCCCACTCGTGCCCCTCGCGGACGTCCACCAGCCGGACGGGGCGTCCGGCGGCGAGCGCGTCCCGCACCTCCTCGGGAGTGACCTCCCGGACGCGCTCCCGGAGCGCCGCGAGCATCTCGGCGTAGGTGGGCCCGGGCATGCGGTTCCTTATACTCTCGCGGCCCGGCGTTTTCCGCCGGAAGCCCCGGCCAGGCCGCGCGGTCTCGTCGGGGTGCCGATTGCCGTCGCGTCAGCGGTGTGGAAGGCTCTCGACTTGGGGTGAGACCCGCGGGAGGGAGGATGGTCCTCGTCTACGAGCAGGATCGGGCGCTGGCGGATGAGGTGAAGCGCGAGCTCGAGCAGGCCGGATACCAGGTCCGGCTGCTCGATACCTGGGCGGGTCTGCCAGATCTGGCGCGCACGCTGAAGGCGAGGGGGGTGCTCTACCAGCTCGACGTCGACAGCCAGACGGGTTTCGGGTCCATCTGGAGAACGCTGGGGCAGGCCGGGGTGCCCCTCGTCGCCACGGGAACACGCGGGCGGATCTACGAGGCGGCAATGCTGGCGGTGGGGCCTGCGGGGGGTGGTCGGGTGGACCGCTTCCGAGGGCTCGAGCGCCCATTCACGGCGGAAGGCGCCCGGACGGCGCTCGAGGAGGTCATCCACCAAGCGGGGCCGCCGTCGCCCGCGGACGAGCGGCGGAGGCGAGCGGCTCGACTCGCATACCTGGGTGGCACGGTCGTGGCGCTGCTCGCCGCGGCCGGGGCGATCGTGAAGCTCATGAGCCCTTCGCACGGCGTTCCAGCGCTCGCGTACCTGTCGGGGATGTGGCTCGGCGTGCTTGCCGCGCGGGCCGCGCCGCTCTTCCTCGGGCACGGCCGGGGGATCCGCCCACCGCGGTGGCTCATCGTGGTGGTGCTCGCCTGGCTGGTGCTCCTGGTGGCGACGGTGGCGGTGGAGGCCGCCCGCCGCGCGCCTTGAGGCTCCGGCTCCCGCCGGGGGTCGGCCCAGCGA
>DATIUR010000339.1:0-6724 GCA_035466675.1 Anaeromyxobacteraceae bacterium
GGGCGCCTGCTGGTCCTGCCCGGCCTCAGCGAGGCCACCCTCGACCTCACCCTCGAGGACGAGGAGGAGTGGAAGGCGCACGGGGGCTGGGAGCGCGACTGACGGATGGGCGGCCTCGTCGACATCGACCCGCACGGCCGCGTCCTCCCGCAGTCGGACGAGGCGCGCCGCGCCCTGGCCGACCGGGCCGGGCGCTTCGCGCTGCTCCCCTCCGCGAGCGACCTGCTGGTGGCGCACCGCACGCCCGCGGCGGGCGGCCCCGCCTCGCGGCCCCGCTGCGTGCTGGCGGGCGACCTCGCGGCGGTGCCGATCGGCGATCTGGTCGCCTTCGTGAACCAGGCCAAGCTCTCCGGATCCCTCACCGTGAGCGCGGCCGGGGTCGAGCGCACCCTCACCTTCCAGGGCGGCGAGGTCCGGACCGCCCGGTCCACCGCGCCCGGGGAGCGGGTCGGCGAGGTGGCGGTCCGGCTCGGCTTCCTCGGCGAGGCGCAGCTGGCCGAGGCGCTTCGCGGGCCGCGCCCGGTGGGCAAGGCCCTGGTGGACCTGGGCTTCCTCTCCGAGAACGACCTGTGGAAGTGCCTGCACGAGCAGGTGACCGCCGTCTTCCACGCCATCCTGCTCCTGCCCGACGGCGTCTTCGCCCTGGTGGACGAGGACGCCTTCGAGCGGGCGCCCCTGTCGATGAGCACCCAGTCGCTCCTCATGGACGGGATCCGCCGCGTCGACGAGACGCGCCTCTTCCGCGCCAGGATCCCGGACGCCTCGGCGCGGCCGGCGCGGCGGGAGCCCCGGCGGCCCGTCCCCCTGCAGGCCGCCGAGCAGGAGGTGCTGGCGCTGGTGGACGGGCGCCGCTCCGTGGCCGAGATCGCGACCGCCGCGCACCTCTCCGAGTTCGAGGCCACCAGGGTCCTCTACCACCTCGCCGAGGCGGGCTACCTCGAGGCGGCGGCGGGCCCCGGCGCCGCCCCGGGGGACCGGCTGGACGCCATCGCGCGCGGGATGGGCGAGATCCTCCGCCGGGTGACGGCGGCGCTGCCGGCCGTGTCGAGGGACGAGTTCCTCGCCTCGATGCGCTCCTTCCTCGGCGACGCCTCGAGCCGCTTCGCGCCGCTCTGGCGGATGGTGATCCCCGGAGCCGACGGCGGCCTCGAGCCGGGAGCGGTGCTGGCCAACCTGGCCGCGCTCCGCGGCGAGGCCCTCCGGGGGATCGAGCCGAGCGGCGACGCGGCGCGGCTCCTGCTCGACGGGATGCGGGAGGCGCTCTTCTACGCCCTGTTCCTGGCGGGGAGCCGCATCCCCCGCGAGGCGGACGAGGCGCTCGCCGCCGAGGTGAAGCGGCGCCTCCTGCCGCTCGAGGGGCTGGTCTAGGTGGACGGCCCCCTCCCCCTCGTCACCGCCGAGCTGCCCGGCTCGGGCGGCCTGCTGCGGCGCACCCCGGAGGACTTCCGGGTGGACGAGCTGCCGGCCTACCAGCCCTCCGGCGCGGGCCCGCACCTCTACCTCCGCGTCGAGAAGCGCGGCCGGACCACGCGCGACGCGCTGCGCGCGCTGGCCGGGAGGCTGGGCGTGCCGGAGCGGGACGCGGGTTACGCCGGCATGAAGGACCGCGAGGCGGTGGCCACCCAGTGGCTCTCCTTCCCGGTGGCGCGGGACCCGGACCCGGCCGGCCTGGCGGAGCCGGGCCTGCGCGTCCTCGAGGTCTCCCGCCACGGGAACAAGCTCAGGCCTGGCCACGTCAGGGCCAACCGCTTCTCCATCGCCGTCCGAGGCGGCGACCTCGAGCGGGCGCGCGCCTGCGCGGCGGCGCTGGGAGCCCGAGGCCTGCCCAACTTCTTCGGGCCGCAGCGCTTCGGCGCCGAGGGCCGGAACGCCGAGGTGGGGCGCGCGCTGGTCCGCGGCCAGGCCACCCCCGAGGCGCGCCGCGCCGCGCGCGACCGCTTCCTGCGCCGCCTCTCCCTCTCGGCCTACCAGGCCCTGCTCTTCAACCGCTGGCTCTCGGAGCGGATGGCGGACGGGCTCTTCGCCTCGGCGCTCCGCGGCGACGTCCTGAAGAAGCTCGACACCGGGGGCCTGTTCACCTGCGCCGACCCGGCCGCGGACGGGCCCCGGGTGGAGCGGTTCGAGGTCTCGCCGGCCGGACCCATGTTCGGCCACCGGCTCCGGCCCGCCGAGCACGAGGCCCTGGCCCGCGAGGAGCGGCTCCTGGCCGCGGAGGGGATCACCCTCTCCGACTTCGCGCGCGGGGGAGGCGAGGCGGAGGGCACGCGTCGGGCGGCGCGCCTGCCGGTCGCGGTCGCGCTCGAGCCGCTCCAGGACGGCTACCGCGCCGCGTTCGAGCTGCCCCGGGGCTCCTACGCGACCGTGCTGCTCCGCGAGCTCGCCAAGGGGGAGGCGGGCGAGCTGCCCGAGGAGGCGGAGTGACGCTCTTCAGGCGGCGCGCTCCAGCAGGGCCGCCGCCTGGTGCGCGAGGTACGACACCACCGCCACGTCGGTGGGCCGGAACGGCGCGCCGCCGCGCTTGTTCAGCACCTCGAGCACGCCCAGCACCCTCCCCGGGCGCGCGATGGGGGCGCACAGCAGCGAGCGGGCCTCGTACTGGATCGCCTTCGCCACCTCGCGGGCGTGCCGCGGGTCCCGCGCCGCCTCGGAGACCGCCACGCAGACGCCCTCCCGCGCGCAGAAGCCGGCGATGCCGACCCCGACGGGAACGGTGATCCCGAGCCTGGCGATCTCCGCCGCGCGCGGGCCGCGCACGACCTCGAAGGCGAGCTGGTCGCCCCCGGCGGTCAGCAGGAAGAGCGTTCCGGCCTCGCAGGCGGCGTGCTCGAGGGCGAGGTCGAGCAGGAAGGCGAGCCCCTCCCGGCGTCCCCGCCCCTTCGCCGCGGAGGCGCGCGCGTACACCTCCGCCAGGACGTCCTCGGTGCGAAGGGCGGCCGCGGGCCGGCCGATGGGCCCGGCCGGCCCCGGCGCGGACGGCGCCGCGACCACCTCCCGGATCCGGAAGACGCGCCCGCTCGCGCAGTCGGTGACGTGGATGGAGCCGTCCGCCTGGACGTCGCACAGGACGTTGGCCGGGGGGCGACCGCCTCCGATGCGGGTGAGCCCCTCGCGGAGCGCCCCGAGCCAGTGGTCGCCCTCCACGTGCAGGGTCGCGTCGCCCGGGAGGACGGGCGGCGCAGCCGGCACGAACACCTCGTACCGCGGCAAGGCCTACTCCGTGGAGACGATGCGGAACTCGGTCCGGCGGTTCAGGGCCCGGCCCTTCGCGGTCTTGTTCGACGCGACGGGCTTGGTGGGCCCGAAGCCGACAGACTCGAGCCGCTCGGGCGTGATCCCCCTCCCCACCAGGTACTCGAGCACGGCCTCGGCGCGGCACTGGCTGAGGCGCATGTTGAACGCCTCGGTGCCGACGCTGTCGGTGTGTCCCTCGATCGAGATGCGCATGGCCGGGTTGTCCTTCAGCACCGCCACCACCTGGTCGAGCAGGCCGAAGGAGTCCGGGAGGATGCGGTGCTTCCCGCTCTGGAAGTGGACCTGCTGCTTGATCTCGATGCGGTCCTTCTTCACCTCGACGAGCGTGTACTTCTTCGGGCAGCCGTCGGGCGGGATGCCCGCCTGCGCCGGGCAGCGGTCGCGATCGTCGGGGATGCCGTCCTTGTCGGCATCCAGCACCGGGCAGCCGCGGTTGTCGATGGGGCCCGGGTTGTGCGGGCACGAGTCCATCTTGTCCACGATGCCGTCGTTGTCGTCGTCGGCGTCGGGGCAGCCGTCCTCGTCCTGGAACCCGTCCACGTCCTCGACGTCGAGCGGGCAGCGGTCGATGTCGTCGGGCACCGCGTCGCCGTCGGAGTCCTTCGCGACCGGGCACCCCTGGGCCTCCGGCGTGCCGGGCTGGGTCGGGCACGCGTCCTCGGCGTCCGGGATGCCGTCGTCGTCCGTGTCGGGGCACCCCAGGAACTGGGGCTTGCCGGGCTTGTCCGGGCACTTGTCGTCGATGTCCGGGACGCCGTCGCCGTCCCCGTCCGTCTTGACGATCCGCTTCGTGTCCGGGGGAGGCGCCACGACCGGGACCTCCTTGCGGATGGTCACCTGCGTCGGGCCGCAGTTCCGGGAGAGGTCGAGCGCCTTCTTGACGTTCACCTCGGCCACCTCGAGGTGACGGCCCGCCCGGGCGGCGTCCCCCTGCGAGATCTCGCCCAGGGCGAAGTCGAGGTTCGCCTCGGCCAGGGCGATCTCGCGCGGGGCGCACCGCACCGCGCCGGACGCCTTGGCCTTCTCGATGTCGGTCTTCACCACCGAGGCGTTCTGGCGGAGCTTGCCGCCGGTGGCGCAGGCGAGGAGCGCGGCGAGCGCGGCCAGCGGGAGCGCGGAACGCTTCACGGCGACGTCCTCGCCTCGAGGGCCTTCTTGCGCGCCAGCCGGGCGGTGTCCCGCGCCTTGGCCGCGAAGTCGGCGGCCAGCTCGTACTGGGCGTAGCCGACCTCCTCGCGCGCCTTGTGGAGGTAGGCCTCCGCCGAGACGAACTCGTAGGTGGCGGCGGTGGCCGCCCCCGCGGCGCGGGCGGCCTCGATCTCCACGTCCGCGTCGATGAGCGCGCTCGTGGACTGGATGGGGCCGCAGGCCGGGAGCGTGGCGAGCAGGAGGAAGGCGAGGAGGAGCCGCACGTCCGGAACCCCTTTCGACGGGCCGGTTTCGACGCTACCCGCGGGGGGGGGTGGAGTCAAGGAACGGGGCCGCGGGCGGGGCCGTGTCTGCGGGATGCCGATCAGGGACAGAGGGGCGGCTCCCAGGAGCAGGCGTTGCTGAAATCGACGGCCGTCACCCTGGGCACGCCCTTCCAGTAGTTGAGCACCGCCGAGACCGGCGCCTCCTTGGTCGTGGAGTAGACGTCGTTGCCGGAGCCGCAGCCGAAGACGTTCGCCCGGGCCTGGTTGACCGGATCCGCGCAGCCCAGTACCGGATCGCCGCCGGAGAGGTCCACGACCGTCGTGGTCGAGGAATCGAGCCAGAGGCCGACCTGGTCGCCGGCGTTCGCCCAGACGCGGTTGCCCTTGAAGGTCAGGTCGGGAACGAACGCACTCACCAGCACGACGCCCCCGCCGGTGCGACCGAATTCGTAGGGCCACCCCGCGTTCCCCTCGACCTGGCTCGAGCGTATCGAGACGGTCGAGCCGGCCGGCAGCTGGCTCAGGTACGCGCCGGCCGCCCCGTTGCCGGCGATCCGCACCCGGTCCAGCGAGACCGAGATCGCCGTGCTCGTGTAATCGTCACTCCGCAGCCCCGCGCCGGTGCTCCCGCTCAGCTCGGCGGGCGCGCCGCCCGAGAAGGTCCCTGCGAGCTGGGAGAAGGCCACGCCGTCCGGCGCGCGGATCGCGACGCCGCCGCTCCGGACCCAGACCCCGTGTCCCGGCTGGGTGACGGGATCCGGCGCAGGCGCGCGGCCGGTGAACGATCCGCCCACCACCTGCGGGAAGACGCCGGAGAGCGTCTCGACCGAGAGCGCCGCCTTCCGCGGACCGTACACCGCCACCGAGTCGAGCGTCGCCGCGCAGGTCCCGGTCAACCGCACCCCCCAGGAGAGGTTGTTCGTCTCGATCGACAGGTGCGACAGGGTGCCGGCCGCATCGTCGCAGAGGACCGCCGAGCCCGAGGGCGTCACCGCCGGCGTGGCGAGCTGGTTCCGGATGGTGAATCCGCGGATCGCCGCTCCGGCGGCCAGGTGCACGATGGCGGGCTCGGTCGCCCCGTTCACCGCGTCGGCCGTCTCGATGATCCACCCGCCCGGCGCGGTGGGGGTCGCCGACTCGAGCGTCACGCCCGCCGGCACGGTCAGCGGGACGTCCGCCGGCGCCAGGCTGAAGGATCCGCTCGCCGGCGGGGAGACCACCCGCACCACCGCGGATCCGGCGTACGAGCCCGCAGCGGCGAGCGCCTCACCGAGCGTGGCGAACCCGCAGGCCGGATTGGTCTCCGCCCCGGTCGGCGCGAGCCCGCCCGCTCCGGAGCCCACCGGGTCGACCGCGAACACCGGCCCTCCCGCCGGGCACCGGCAGGTGCCCTCGACGCCCCCGCACTCGAGGCCCTGCCCGGCGCAGTCGGCGAGCTTCTCGGCCAGCGTGCCGCAGACCTCGTCCGCCGCGGTGCAGCCCCACCACGCCTCGCCGCGGCAGAGCACCGCGCCGGGCGTGCACCGCGTCGCGGCACAGGCCAGCGCCCGCTCGCTGCACTTCCGGTCGTTCCCGCACGCCTGCCCGTCCGGGCACTGGTCGGTCGCGCCCGGGACGTCGCAGGCCGCGCCCTCGAGCTCGACCCGGCAGGCGAGCGCGGCCACGGCGCAGAGGGCGGCGAGCAGGCTCTTCCCGGCGCCGGGCGGCATCAGAACCGCCCCTCCACGAAGAAGAGCGTCACGCCCGCCGCCGCCGCCCCGGCCGCGACGCCGTAGAGGACGTTGGCGCTCCGCTGGGCCGCCTTCGCGTCCCCGGCGAGCGCGTTGGCCTCGGCCGCGGGGCGCGCCGTCCCGTCGCGCAGCTCGTCGCTCCTCTGCTGCGCCGTCATCCCGTAGTACGTGCCCGCTCCCGCGGCGACGACCGCGGCGCCGCCGGCGACCCAGGTCCAGATCCGGCGCTTCTCCTGGCGCGGCGCCGGCGAGGGGGGCGCGGGGAGGCCGGCGGCCACCGGAGCGGAGGCCGGCGCGGCGAGGTCGGGGGCCCGCGCCGCGGGGGAC
>DATIUR010000340.1:0-9700 GCA_035466675.1 Anaeromyxobacteraceae bacterium
CGCCACGGGAGGAGCGAGCCGGCGGAGGCCGGCGGAGCCGAACGGCGCCTGTTCGGCACGGACGGCGTCCGGGGCGTGGCGAACGTGTGGCCCATGACCTCCGAGATGGCGCTGCGGCTGGGACGGGCGCTCGCCTACCTGGTGCGGAGCGGACCGCACCGGCACCGCATCGTGATCGGGAAGGACACGCGCCTCTCCGGCTACCTGCTCGAGACCGCCATCGCCTCCGGCATCTGCTCGATGGGCGTGGACGTGATGCTGTGCGGGCCGCTCCCCACGCCGGGGATCGCCTTCCTCACCGGCTCGATGCGGGCCGACGCCGGCGTGGTCATCAGCGCGAGCCACAATCCCTACCAGGACAACGGGATCAAGTTCTTCTCCCGCGACGGCTTCAAGCTGCCCGACGCGATGGAGCGGAGGATCGAGCGGCTGGTCCTGGACGAGGACCAGGCCGGCGACCGGCAGGTGGCCGGCTTCCGGGCGCTCCGGCCCACCGCGAACCGGATCGGCAAGGCCAAGCGCATCGACGACGCGATCGGACGGTACGTGGTCTTCCTCAAGTCGCTCTTCCCGGGCGAGCTCGGGCTCGACGGGCTGACCGCGGTGGTGGACTGCGCCCACGGGGCTGCCTACCAGGTCGCGCCGGCCGTCCTCGAGGAGCTGGGGGCGAAGGTGATCGCGCTCGGGGTCAGGCCGGACGGGAAGAACATCAACGGGCGCTGCGGCGCCGTCCACCCCGAGGGGATGGCGCGCGCGGTGCTGCGGCACGGGGCGCACATCGGCATCGCGCTCGACGGCGACGCCGACCGGGTGATCATGGCGGACGAGAAGGGCCGGATCGTGGACGGCGACGCGATCATGGCGCTGCTCGGGCGTGACCTCCTGGGTCGCAAGGCGCTGGCCAAGCGCACGGTGGTGGCCACCGTCATGTCGAGCGTGGGCCTGGAGCGCTCGCTCGCCGAGGTGGGCGGCCGGGTGGCCCGCACCCCGGTGGGGGATCGGTACGTCGTCGAGGAGATGCGCCGCAGCGGCTACAACTTCGGCGGCGAGCAGTCCGGGCACCTCATCTTCCTCGACCACGTCACCACCGGCGACGGGGTGGCCGCGGCGCTGAACGTGCTGGCGGTGATGCGCCGCTCCGGGCGGCCGCTCTCGGAGCTGGCCCGCTGCTTCGAGGCGGTCCCCCAGGCCCTGGTGAACGTGCCGCTGCGGGAGCGGCGGCCGCCCGAGGGCATCCCGGAGGTGGCCCGGGCCATCGCCGGCGCCGAGCGTACGCTGGGCCGGGAGGGAAGGGTGCTGGTGCGGCTCTCGGGCACCGAGAAGAAGGCGCGCGTGCTGGTGGAGGGGCCGGACGCGCGGCGGATCCGGGCGCTGGCCGACGACATCTCCGAGCGGATCCGGCGGGCCCTGGGCTGAGAGCCCCATCGGCGGCCGTCGCCCCGGAGACGGCGGCCCCAGGCGGGATGGGGTATACAGGTCCCCATGCCCGCGCGCCTCGGAGTCAACGTGGATCACGTCGCGACCATCCGCCAGTCGCGGCGAACCCGGTACCCGGATCCGGTCGCGGCGGCCGTGCTGGCCGAGCTGGCGGGGGCCGACCAGATCACCATCCACCTGCGCGAGGACCGGCGGCACGTCCAGGAACGCGACCTCCACATCCTCCGCCAGACCGTGGCCACCCGCCTCAACCTCGAGATGGCGGCCACGCAGGAGATGGTGAAGGTCGCGCTCGAGACCAAGCCCGACCTGGTCACGCTGGTCCCGGAGCGGCGGGAGGAGCTGACCACCGAGGGCGGGCTCGACCTGGTGGCCGCCCGGGACGCCGTCCGCCGGGTGGTCCGGACCCTCCGCGACGCGGAGATCGAGGTGTCGGTCTTCATCGACGCCGACCTCGACCAGGTGAAGGCGGCCCACCGGATCGAGGCCCAGGTGGTGGAGTTCCACACCGGGCGCTACTGCGAGGCGCGCCTCGAGGCCGACCGGAGGCGGGAGATGGCCCGGCTCATCGACGCCTGCAAGTCGGCCGACAAGCTGGGCCTGACGGTGGCCGCCGGGCACGGGCTGCACTACCAGAACGTGACCGCCGTGGCGGCCGTGCCGGAGATCCAGGAGCTCAACATCGGGCACGCCATCGTGGCCCGGGCCACGCTCGTGGGGATGGAGCGGGCCGTCCGCGAGATGAAGGAGCTCCTGGAGAAGGCGCGGCCGTGATCGTGGGCATCGGCATGGACCTGGTCGAGATCGGGCGGATCGCCCGCCTGCTCGACGGCCCGGACGCCCGGGTGGCCCGCTTCCTCGACCGCTGCTTCACGAGCGAGGAGCGGACCTACTGCGACGCGCGGGCCGACCGGGCCGGCCGGTACGCGGCCCGCTTCGCGGCCAAGGAGGCCGCCGCCAAGGCGCTCGGCGCGCCGCCCGGCCTGCGCTGGAAGGACCTGGAGGTGCGGCGGGCCGAGGGGGCCCCGGCCCTGGACCTGCGGGGACCGGCTGCGGCCGCGGCCGCACGCCTGGGCGTGGAGCGCGTGCACCTCACCCTCGCCCACGACGCGGGCGTGGCGGCCGCCACGGTGATCCTGGAGGGGCGCTGGCGATGAGGCTGGTCGGGTCGGCCGAGATGCGGGAGATCGACCGCACCGCCATCGACGGGTTCGGCGTCCCGTCCATCACCCTGATGGACCGCGCCGGGCGGGCCGTGGCGGAGGCGGCCGCCGAGGTGGCCGCGCCCACCGGCCGGTTCGTGGTGCTGTGCGGGGGCGGGAACAACGGCGGCGACGGGTACGTGGCGGCGCGCCTGCTCCGCGGCGCCGGGCGCGACGCGCGGGTGGTGGCGCTCGCCCCGCCGGAGCGGCTCACCCCCGACGCGCGGGCGGTCCGCGAGCAGGCGCAGCGCGCCGGCGTGCCCATCGACGACCAGGGCGAGCTGGTGGCCTTCGAGGCGGGCGTGGGCGACGTGGTGGTGGACGCGCTCTTCGGGACCGGCCTGTCCCGGGCGCCGGAGGGCGCCTTCGCGGAGGCCATCGCGCGCATCGAGGCGGCCCGGGTGTCCGGCGCCAGGGTCCTGGCGGTGGACGTCCCCTCCGGACTCTCGGCCGACACCGGCAGGCCGCTGGGAGCGTGCGTGCGGGCCGACCTCACGGTCACCTTCGCCTTCCAGAAGCGGGGACTCGTCCTCCACCCCGGGCCGCACTTCGCCGGCGAGGTGCGGGTGGCGGACATCGGCATCCCGGCGGCCGCCGCCGCGCGCGTGCCGGTGGGGTGCGAGATCCTCGGCGAGAGCGAGGCGCGCCTCCTCGTGCCGCCCCGCGCTCCGGACGCGCACAAGGGGGACGCGGGACGCGTCCTGGTGGTGGCCGGGTCACCGGGCAAGACCGGGGCGGCCCACCTCGCCCTGACGGGCGCGCTCCGGGGTGGGGCGGGCCTGGTGACGCTCGCCGCCCGCCCCGAGGTGCTGCCCTTCGCCCTGGCCGGGCGGCCCGAGGCCATGAGCCTGGCCCTGCCCGGATCGGGCCCGCTGGGCCGGTCGGATCTGGTGGCGCTGCTGGCCGCGGCCAAGGGGGCGAGCGCGCTCGTGATCGGCCCCGGGATCCCCCGGGGCCCCGAGACCCTGGAGCTCCTGCGCGCCCTCCTGGACCGGGCCGGCGTGCCGGCCGTGCTCGACGCCGACGCCCTCAACGCCTTCGCCGAGAGGCCGGGTTCGATCGCCGGGCCGAAGGTCCCGCTCCTGCTCACGCCGCACCCGGGCGAGATGGCCCGGCTCTCCGCGACGACCGTCGAGGCGGTGCAGGCCGACCGCATCGGGATCGCCACGGCGCGGGCGAGGGAATGGGGCGTGACGCTGGTGCTCAAGGGCGCGCGCACGGTCGTGGCGGATCCGGAGGGCCCCCCCGCGGTGGTGCCCACCGGCAACGCCGGGCTCGCCAGCGGCGGGACCGGGGACGTGCTGGCGGGCCTGGCCGGCGCGCTCCTCGGATCGGGGATCGCGGCCGCCGCCGCCGCGCGGGCCGCGGCCTTCGTCCACGGCCGGGCCGGCGACCTGGCCGC
This sequence comes from Anaeromyxobacteraceae bacterium, assembly GCA_035466675.1. Lineage (GTDB taxonomy): Bacteria > Myxococcota > Myxococcia > Myxococcales > Anaeromyxobacteraceae > Anaeromyxobacter. The sequence goes on from DATIUR010000340.1 coordinate 4,042, forward strand.
CCGGCGCCTGGGGGAGCGGGGGCTCCTGGCGGGCGATCTGGGCGAGGCGATCGGAGCGGTCTGGGCGGAGTGGCGGCGGTGACCCCGCGCTTCGCCGGGCGGCGGACCACGCGCTCGGCCCGCGCGACGGCGGCGCTGGGGGCCCGGCTGGGCCGGCTCCTCGAGCCCGGCGACGTGGTGGCGCTGGTGGGGGAGCTGGGAGCGGGGAAGACCCAGCTCGTGCGCGGCGCCTGCGACGGCGCGCGCGTCCCTCCCTCCGAGGTCTCCTCGCCCAGCTTCGCCATCGTGGCGACCTACCGGGGCCGCATCCCGGTCCACCACGCCGACCTGTACCGGCTCGCCGACGAGGACGAGCTGTACGGGACCGGCTTCTTCGACCTCCTGGGCGGGGAGGGGGCGGTGCTGGTCGAGTGGGCCGACCGGATCCCGGGCGCGCTGCCGGTGGAGCGGCTCCAGATCCGCCTGCGCCACGACGAGCGGGCCCTGGACGTGCGCCACCTCGAGATCGAGGGGGTCGGCCCGCGCCACGCGGCCCTGGCCAGGGCCCTGGCGAAGCCGCGGACCCGGTCCCGGTCCGGGCCCGCCCCCCGGCTCCGCGCCCGCCCCCGGAAGGCGACCCGAACGCGGCGGCGACGGCGGGCGCGGACCGGGTAGATCCTTCCCCCCGCTGGCGCGTTCGCACCGGCGACCACGAGGAGACCCCATGCGCCCGTTCGCCCTGCTCGCCGCCCTGGCCGTCGCCGTTCCCGCGCCCGCTTCCGCCGAGGACGTGAGGGCCGCCTCCCGCATCGAGTCGGTCACCGTCTACCGCTCGTCGGCCCGCGTCACGCGGGTGGCCGAGGCCCGCCTCGGGGCCGGGGACGGCCGGGTCCTCCTCGAGGGGCTCCCGGAGAGCCTCGACGACGACTCGGTCCGCGTCTCCGGGAAGGGGACCGCCCGGGCCAAGATCTTCGGCGTCTCGGTGGAGCGGGTGACGGCCGAGGCCCCGGCGGCGGAGGTCCGCGCGGCCGAGGAGCGGCTCGAGGGGCTGCTCGCCGAGGACCGCGCCCTCGAGGACGCCATCCGGGTCGCGCGCGAGCGCGCCAAGTTCGTGGAGTCGCTCCGCTCGACCTACTCCGAGGAGCGGGCCAAGAACCTGGCGGTGCGCGGGCTCTCCTCCCGGGAGTGGGCCGAGATGGCCCGGCTCGTGGAGGCCGAGCTCTCCGCCTCCGCCGCCTCGGTGCGCCGGTCGGAGGCGTCGCGCCGGGATCTCTCCCGCCGCATCGCCGCCGCGCGGGCCGACCTGGAGAAGCTCCAGGCCAAGCGCTCCCGGACCACCAAGACCGTCGCCGTCGAGCTGAGCGCGGACCAGGCCGGGACCGTCGAGGTGGTCGCCTCCTACGTCGTGCCGGGGGCCTCCTGGCAGCCGATCTGGGACGCGCGGCTCGTCCCCGAGGCCTCGACCGTCGAGATGGCCTTCCTCGCCACGGTCGCGCAGACGTCCGGCGAGGACTGGAGGGGAGTCCGGCTGGCGCTCTCCACCGCCGAGCCGGGACGGGGCGTCTTCGTGCCCCGCCTGGAGCCGCGCTGGCTGGAGCGGCTCCAGCCGGTGCCCCTGGCCCGCAAGCGGGCGCTCCCCATGGCGGCCGCGCCGGCCGCGGTCGCCGAGGCGAAGGCCGACGCCCTCGCGGAGGGGGAGCTCGGATTCGCGATGGAGGAGCCGGCCGCCTCGGTCGAGCAGGGGCTCCTCGCCGCCACCTTCACCGCCCCGCGCCGCGAGAGCGTGGACGGGGCCGGGCGCGCCCGGAAGGTCTCGCTGGCCCGCTTCCCGCTCAAGGCCGAGATCGCGCGCTCCGCCGCGCCGCGGATCGACCCGGCCGCCTTCCTCACGGCGAAGGCCGTCAACGACACCGGCTTCCCGCTCCTGGGCGGCACCGCGGGCGTCTACGTGGGAGACGAGTTCGTGGGGCGGGCCCCGCTCGCCTTCACGCCGGTGGGCGGCGAGCTCGAGCTCGCCTTCGGCGCGGACGACCGGATCGAGATCGATCGCAAGGTGCTCGAGCGCCGCCACGAGACGGCCGGCGTCGTCTCGAAGGACGACGTCTGGCGCTACCGGGTTCGCATCGCGGTGAAGAGCCGCTACCCGGGCCCGGTCGCGCTCGCGCTCCAGGACCTCGTCCCGGTGAGCCGGGAGGAGAAGATCCAGGTGAAGGTCCTGGAGGGCAGCACGCCCGCCACCCGGGAGGACCCCGAGCGCCCCGGCGTGCGGATCTGGGATCTCTCGCTCGAGCCCAGGAAGGAGGCGGTGGTGGAGCTGCGCTACGAGGTCCGCTTCCCGCGGGGCTTCCCGGTGGGCGGCCTCGAGTAGAGGAAGTCCAGCGCGCGGCCGCGCCCGGGGCAGCGAGACGGACGGCGCCCGCAGCCTCAGGCCCGCCGCCCGCTCTGGCCGGTGGCGACCGCGGCCGCCACCAGGTGGGCCAGGCGGAGGGGCTCCGGCACCGCGCCGCGGTCGGTGATCCGCTCGAGGGCGGCGGCCGTCTCCTCCGGCCCGGCGCCGCGCACCTGGAACACGAACCGGCCCAGCCGGTGGACCGGACCGGCGCGGCCGAGCCGTGCCAGCCGCCGCGCGGCGCCCGGCAGGCGGCGGATGGCCCGCTCCACCGCCGCCAGGTCGGGGGGGCGCCGCATCACCGACGCGCACGGCCTCCCCAGCGCGGCCGAGAGCGCCTCGAGGTCCACCACGTTCAGGCCGCCCAGCGTGATCCCGTCGAGCAGGACGAGGTGGATCTGGGGAAGGAACTTGCCGCCGCGGAGCAGCCCCGCCAGGGCCGCGGTGGCGTTCCATCCGTCCCGGCGCACCGCTCCCCAGACCAGCCCCTCGAAGCGCGTGCCGGCGCAGACCACGCCGGCCAGGGGCACGCGGCGCGGGCCCGGGCGCGAGAAGGGCCCGTCGTCGAAGCCGATCGCGCGGAGGGCCCGGCCCTGCGGAGGGAAGGGCGAGCGGGTCACAGCGTCGCCTCGAAGGGCGGGACGAGGTCCACGCCGCGGAAGATCTCCGGCAGGGCCGGGTCGAAGAGGCCGTGGGTGTCGGCGACCAGGCCGACGCGCATGGCCCTTCATACCTGCTAGACTGCCGCGCCGCCATGCGAGACCGGCTCCTCCTCTCGGCCCTGCGGGCGGTCCCCAAGAACGCCCTCTCCCGGGCCGCCGGGGCGCTCTCGCGCTGGCGGGCGCCGGCCCCGGTGCTGCTTGCCGCCATGCGCGCGTTCTCCCGGAGGTACGGGGTGGACCTGTCCGAGTGCGGCGACCTCGCCTCCTTCGCCACCTTCGGCGAGTTCTTCGCGCGGCCGCTGCGACCCGGCCTGCGGCCGGTCGCCCCCGGCGAGGAGGTGATCGTCTCGCCGGTGGACGCGGTCGTCTCGGCCGCCGGCGTCGCGGAGGCGGGGCGGCTCCTCCAGGCGAAGGGGATCGACTACCGGGCGGCGGCGCTGCTGGGCGACGAGCCGCTGGCGGCGCGCCTGGCCGGCGGGGCCTACGCCACGCTCTACCTCTCGCCCCGCGACTACCACCGGATCCACTTCCCGCTGGGCGGGAAGGTGCTCGGCTGGCGCTACCTGCCCGGACGGCTCTGGCCGGTCAACCCGGCCTCGGTCCGGCACGTGGCCGGGCTCTTCACCGTGAACGAGCGGCTCGTCACCGTGCTGGAGACGCCGCTGGGGCTGTGCGCGGTGGTGGCGGTCGGCGCCACCGTGGTCGGGCGCGTCCGGGCCTTCTACGATCCGGCCGTGCCGCCCACGAACCTCCGGGGCGGCCGGTCCGAGCGGCGCGACTACGCCTCTCCCCTGCCGGCCGCCAAGGGCGGGGAACTGGGGGCCTTCGAGATGGGCTCGACGGTGATCCTGCTCCTCGAGCCGGGGCGGGCCTCGCTCCGGCTCTCCCCGGGAGAGCGCGTGCGGGTGGGGCAGGCCATCGGGGGGCCCGGGGGCCCGCGCGGCGTTTGACCCCCGGACCCCCTTCGCGTAGATCGGCACGCGTGAAGTTCACCGGCGTGAAGGGGATGAACGACGTCCTGCCGGCCCGGATCGGGCGCTGGCAGCAGATGGAGGCGGTGGCGCGCGAGGTGTTCGCCCTCTACGGCTACCGCGAGGTGCGCACGCCGGAGGTGGAGCACGCCGCGCTGTTCGCCCGGGGGGTGGGCGAGGCCACCGACATCGTCAACAAGGAGATGTACGTCTTCGAGGACAAGGGCGAGGAGCGGCTCGCCCTGCGCCCGGAGGGAACGGCCGGCACGGTGCGCGCCTTCGTCGAGCACGGCTGCCACGTGGAGGGGCCGCAGAAGTGGTACTACGTCGGCGCCATGTTCCGGCGCGAGCGCCCGCAGAAGGGGCGCTACCGCCGCTTCCACCAGATCGGCTGCGAGGCGCTGGGGATCGCCGAGCCGCAGGTGGACGCGGAGCAGATCGCCCTGCTGGACGACTACCTGGCCCGCATGGGCGTGCGGGCCGAGGTCCGGCTCAACAGCGTGGGCGACGCGTCCTGCCGGCCCGCCTACCTGGCCGACCTGCGCGCCTGGCTCTCCGCGCGCCGGAACGAGCTCTGCCCCGACTGCAACGAGCGCATCGACCGCAACCCGCTGCGCGTGCTCGACTGCAAGGTGGAGAGCTGCCAGCCCGTGCTGGACCGGGCCCCGCGCCTGCTGGAGCGCCTCTGCCCGGCCTGCGCGGCCCACTTCGAGTCGGTGAAGGGGGCGCTCGACGCGCTCGGCGTGGCCTACCGGATCGACACGCGCCTGGTGCGCGGCCTCGACTACTACGTCCGCACCGCCTACGAGCTCGTCAGCGACGCGCTCGGCGCGCAGTCGGCGGTGGCGGGAGGGGGACGGTACGACCCGCTCGTCGAGACCCTGGGCGGCCCGCCCACGCCGGGGATCGGCTTCGCGCTGGGGCAGGAGCGGCTGGCGCTCATGCTGGAGGCGGCCGGGCGGGAGGCGCCCGAGACGCGCCCGGCCGTCTTCTTCGTCACGGCCGACGCCGAGGGCGTGCGGGAGGCGCTGCGCCGGGCGGCGGAGCTGCGCAAGGCGGGCATCGCCTGCGACCTCGACGCGCGCGGCGGCAAGATGAAGGCGCAGTTCCGGCAGGCGGAGCGGGTGGGCGCCCGCCACGCCCTCGTCCTGGGCGGGAACGAGGTGGCGAGCGGGCGGGCGAAGCTCAAGGACATGGCCACCCGCCACGAGATCGACGTCGACCTGGCCGGCCTGGTGGCGCAGCTGCGGACATGACGGCGGGGGGGCGCAGGTGGGAGGCCCGTCCCGGGATCCCGGGATTTCCGCCGGGACGCCGCCTGTTGCACAATCCGACCATGCGTGCCGTCGCCGTCGCCCTGGCCCTCGCCGCCGCCGTCCCGGCCGCCTCCCAGGAGTTCTCCGAGGAGGTGGGCGAGGGCCTGCCCGCGCCCAACTTCGCCCTGAAGACGCTCAACCCGGAGGTGGCGGGGGCCACCTGGCTCGCCCTCGACCGGTACGTCGGCGAGGAGCCGGAGGACCCGGCCCGCCTGGTGCTGCTCACCTTCTTCGCGTCCTGGTGCGCCCCCTGCCAGAAGGAGATGCCGGTCCTCGAGCAGCTCCACCGCACCTACCGGGAGCGCGGGCTCCGGGTGCTGGCGGTCTGCATCGACGAGGACG
>DATIUR010000341.1:0-4619 GCA_035466675.1 Anaeromyxobacteraceae bacterium
CAGCGCGCCCTGGCCGAGGCCGGGCTGAAGGTCGTCTCGGTGGGCGAGCACACCCAGGCCCCGGAGATCCTGGGCGGCCGGGTGAAGACCCTCCACCCCCGCGTGCACGGCGGCATCCTCTACCGCCGCGAGCTCCCGGCGGACGAGGCGGACGTGAAGGCCCGGGACATCCCGCCCATCGACCTCGTGGTGGTGAACCTCTACCCGTTCCGCGAGGCGGTCGCGGCGGGCAGGCCGTTCGCCGAGTGCGTGGAGGAAATCGACATCGGCGGCCCGGCCATGGTCCGGAGCGCCGCGAAGAACGCCGCCCACGTGGGCGTGGTGGTCGATCCGGGCGACTACGACCTGGTGGCCACCGAGATCGAGCGGGCGGGAGGCCTCTCGGCCGCGACCCGGCACCACCTGATGCGGAAGGCCTTCGGCCACACCGCCGCCTACGACGCCGCCATCGCCGAGTACCTCGGCGCGCGGGAGGCCCCCGACGCGGAGCCGGCGCACTTCCCCGCCACGCTGGCCGCCGTCTACGGGAAGGTGCAGGACCTCCGCTACGGCGAGAACCCGCACCAGGCCGGCGCCTTCTACCGGGCCGCGCGGGAGCCGGAGGAGCCGACCGTCGCCTTCGCCCGCGTGCTGCAGGGCAAGGAGCTCAGCTACAACAACCTGCTCGATCTCGAGGCGGCGCTGGCGGCGGTGAAGGAGTTCGACGAGACCGCCTGCGTCGTCATCAAGCACAACACCCCGTGCGGCGTGGCCCTGGGACGATCCCCCGCCGAGGCCTTCGCGCGGGCGAGGGCCTGCGATCCGGTCTCCGCCTTCGGCGGGATCGTCGCCCTCAACCGGCCGGTGGACGCCGCCGCCGCGAAGGAGCTGACCGACCTGTTCCTCGAGTGCGTCATCGCGCCGTCGTACGACGCCACCGCCCGCACGGCGCTGGTGGCCAAGAAGAACCTGCGGCTGCTCGAGGCGCCGCGGCTGGCCGAGCCCCGGGGGAGCTGGCGCCGCCGCCCCGAGGAGGCGAGGGAGCTGCGCTCCGTCACCGGGGGCCTGCTGGTGATGGACCGCGACCTGGGCTCGGTCCGGAGGGAGGACTGCCGGGTGATGACGCGCCGCGCCCCCACCGAGCAGGAGTGGCGCGACCTCCAGTTCGCCTGGAAGGTCGTGAAGCACGTCAAGTCGAACGCCATCGTCTTCGCCCGCGGCGACCAGACCATCGCCATCGGCGGCGGGCAGACGAGCCGCGTCGAGTCGGTGAAGACCGCCGTCATGAAGGCGCAGCTTCCGGTCGCGGGCTCGGCGGTGGGCAGCGACGCCTTCTTCCCCTTCAAGGACGGGGTCGAGGCCATCATCCAGGCCGGCGCCACCGCCGTCATCCAGCCCGGCGGCTCCGTCCGCGACGCGGAGGTGATCGAGGCCGCCGACGCGGCCGGGATCGCCATGGTGGCGACGGGGATGCGTCACTTCAGGCACTGAGCGAAGGCGGGCGCCCGCCGCCCACATCGCGCCCGCCCCGGCGCCTGGGGTAGGCTCGATGCTCGATGGCGCAGGTGAGCTGCAGCCGCTGCTTTCGCGTCTTCGAGGCGAGGGAGGTGCGCCCGGGCCTGCCGCCCGTGTGCCCGGCCTGCGCGGCCCAGGCGCCCGCCCTCACGCCGCTCCCCATGCCGGCCGTCGAGCCGCGCGGCGGGGCCCCCGTTCCGCGGCACACGCCCCTGCCGCGGGCGGGCCCGGTGCCGCGGCATACGCCCCTCCCGCGCGCCGGCCCGGCGCCGCGCCACACCCCCCTGCCGCGCCCCGCGTCGCGCCGCCGGCGTCGCCTCCCCATCGCCGGACTGGCCGGGGCCGCCCTCCTCCTGGCCGTGGCGGGCGGCCTCTTCCTGGCGCTGCGCAGGCCCGAGCCGCCCCCCGGTCCGCCACCGCCCACGCCGATCGAGGCGCTGGTGGCGCGCTGGCGCGAGCGGGGGCTCGTCCGCGGGAAGCCGGGCGGGAACGCCAAGGCGCTCGCCGATGCGAGGGTGGCGGAGGGGCGCGCCGCGCTCGCGGCGGATCGGCTGGACCGGATCGCCGCCGCGGCCGCGGCGTTCCAGGAGGCCCTGGCGGCCGACCCGACCCGGCTCGACGCCGTCGCCGGCTGGGCCACCGCCTTCGCCGAGGCCGCCGGCGACGCCCCGGACGGCGAGACGCTCCAGGCGGCCCACGACGCGATCCGGTTCGGGCTGGAGCGCGAGCCGCGCCGGCCGGAGCTGCTCGCCTCGTACGCGCGCCTGCTCCTCCTCGTGCCGAGCCCCCAGAACTCGGAGGAGGCGCTGGGGGTGGCGGAGAGGGCCGTCGTCGCGGCGCCGGCCGACGCAGGGGCCCGCCTCGCCCTGGGGCTCGCCCGCCTCGACCGGGACCCCGCCGCCGGGGCCCGGGAGCTCGAAGAGGCCTTCGCGGCCGCTCCCGCGGATCGGCGCCTCCTCACCGCCGCCGCGCGGGGCCGCTGGCGGTCCGGCGACGGGCCGGGGGCCGTGGCCCTGGCGCGAAGGCGGATCGAGCTGGACGGCGATCACGTCGCCTCGCTGGCCCTGCTCGCGGAGATCGAGATCGACGCGCGGCGCCTCCGCCAGGCGCGCACGGCGCTGGCCCGCTGGGCGCGGGCCTCGCCCCAGGACCCGCGCCCCCACGTCGAGCTCGCCAAGATCGCCTACCAGGTGGAGGACGATCCGGCCGGCGCGCGGGCGCGACTCGAGGGGGCGGCGCGCCTGGCCCGGGGCGCACCCTTCGTGGAGGCCCTGGCGCTCGCCCACCTGGCCGCTCTGGAACGCGCCGCCGGCGACGAGGCGGCCGCGGCGGCGCGCGTGGCGGCGGCGCTGGAGCGCGTCCCGGCGAGCGGGCCGGCGCGCTTCCAGTCGGCGCTCCTCGCCTTCGCGAGGGGAGACGGCGCCAGGCTGCGGGAGTCGGCCGGCGTGCTGGGGCGGCGGGCCGGGTCGATCGCCGCCCAGCTCCTGGCCGCGCGGTCGGCCGAGGTCTCCGGGACCGCCGACGAGGCGATCGAGGCCTACCGGCTCCTCGCCGACCTCGCCCCTCGCGACCCCGCCGTGCTGCTCCTGGCGGGCGCCGGCGCGGCCCGCCTGGGAGCGTCCGGCCCGGCCCTGGCGCTGGCCGAGCGCGCGCTCCGGAGGGATCCGGTGGAGGGGCGGCTCCGGCTCGCGGTGACCGACTACTGGGAGGGGCCCGGGGCCCTGGCCGAGGCGTCGCGGAGGTACCAGGCCATCGCGCGGGCGGAGCCGATCGCGGCCGCCACGGCCCTCTCCGCCGCCGCGGTCTGCGAGCTGATCCTCGGCCGCACCCCGGCGGCCGAGGCGCTGGCGGAGCGCGCCGCCCAGGCGGCGCCGCAGCGGGCGCTGCCGGTGGCCCTGCTCGCCCAGCTCGCCCTCGATCGAGGCCAGGCGCGGCGGGCGCTCTCCTTCGCCCGGACGGCCGTGGCGTCGGACCCGCTCGATCCGGTCGGGCTCGAGGTGCGGGCCCGCACCATCGAGGCCCAGGGCAAGGGGCTCGAGGCGCAGGCGGCCCACCGCCAGGCGCTCGAGGTGAGCCCGGACCTCTCCAGCGCCCGCCTGGCGCTGGCCCGGCTCCTCGCGCGCGACGGCCAGCGCGGTGCGGCGCGGTCCGAGCTGGAGGCGCTCATCCGGGACGACCCCGGGGTGGGAGAGGCCCGCGGGGCCCTCCTCGACCTGGCCGACGCCGCCGCGCCAGCCCGGTAGCGGGACGTGGTATAAGCCCGCCTTCCATGCGGATCCTCGTCGTCGGCTCGGGCGGCCGCGAGCACGCCCTCGCCTGGAAGATCTCCCGGAGCCCCCTCGTCGGCGAGCTGCACTGCGCGCCCGGAAACCCCGGGATCGGCGCCGTGGCGAACCTGGTCGCCGTCAAGGTGGACGACCACGAGGGGATCGCTCGCTTCGCCCGCGAGCGTCGCATCGACCTGGTGGTGGTCGGGCCGGAGGTCCCCCTGGTGGCCGGCCTGGCCGACCGCCTGGCGCGCGACCGGGTCCTCGTCTTCGGGCCGACCGCCGCGGCCGCCGAGCTGGAGGGCTCGAAGGCCTTCGCGAAGGAGGTGATGCGCGCCGCCGGCATCCCCACCGCGGAGTCCGAGGTCTTCTCCGAGGCGGGGCCCGCCCTCGCGTGGGCCAGGGCCCGGGGCGGCCGGGTGGTGGTGAAGGCCGACGGGCTCGCCGCCGGCAAGGGCGTGGTGGTGTGCGGCGACCCGGCCGAGGCGGAGTCGGCCCTGGAGGCGATCCTGGTCGATCGCGTCCACGGCGCCGCCGGAGCGCGCGTGGTGGTGGAGGAGCGGCTCGCCGGGCCGGAGGCGAGCTGCATCGCATTCACCGACGGAGAGCGCGTCCTCTCGCTCCCCGCGGCGCAGGACCACAAGCGGATCTTCGACGGCGACCGGGGCCCCAACACCGGAGGCATGGGCGCCTTCTCCCCCACGCCCCACGTGACCCCCTCGCTCGCGGCCGAGGTGGAGCGGACCGTGCTCCTGCCCGCCGTGCGCGAGATGGCCCGGCGCGGCCGGCCGTTCCGGGGCGTCCTCTACGCCGGCCTGATGCTCACGCCGGCGGGACCGCGCGTGCTCGAGTTCAACG
>DATIUR010000342.1:0-6419 GCA_035466675.1 Anaeromyxobacteraceae bacterium
CCACGAAGCCGTAGGGCAGGGTCTTGTCGGCCATGAGGAACAGCTCCTTGTCCTTCATGGCGCGGGCGTTGGCGCGGAGGCGTTCCTCCAGGTCGCGGAGCGGGACGCGGGCCGCGTCCTCGGTGGTGCCGAGCCAGAGCGACCGGTCGGCCTTGACGGAGAGGACGAGCTTCTGCTCCTGCGCCTCGACCGCCTTGGCCCGAGCTTCCGGGAGGTTCACCTCCACGCCCTGCTGGATGAGCGGCGCCGTCACCATGAAGATGATGAGGAGCACCAGCATCACGTCCACGAGGGGCGTGACGTTGATCTCGTTCAGGGTCTGGCGGCCCGAGCCGCCGGAGGAGGTGGCCACGGCCCTTTCCCCGCCGCTAGCTGAAGAAGTGCCGGCGCACGATGTTGAGGAAGTCGTTCGAGAAGTTGGTCATCTCGCTGTCGAGCACGCGGATCTTCGAGACGAAGTAGTTGTAGGCCACCACCGCCGGGATGGCCGCGAACAGACCCACCGCCGTGGCGATGAGGGCCTCGCTGATGGGCCTCGCCACCGTGGCCAGGTTGGCGCTCCCGATCCGGTAGATGTCGTGGAAGGCGCGCATGATCCCCCAGACGGTGCCGAACAGCCCCACGAACGGGGCCGCGCTGGCGGTGGTCCCGAGGAAGGGCACCTGCGCCTCCAGGGCGGTCACCTCCGAGGCGGTGGCCCGCTTGAGGGCCCGCTCCACGTTCTCGAGGCCGCCCAGCTCGTCGTGCATCCCCCCCTCGGCCGCCGCCTCCTTCTTCTGCGCGGTGACCTTGGAGAGCTCGACGTAGCCGGCCCGGAAGACCTGGCTGATGGGCGAGCCCGCCAGCCGCTCCGCCGCCTCGTAGATCGCGTCGAGGCGCTTCGACTGCCAGAAGGTCTCGAGGAACTTGGCCGACTGCTCCTGCGCGCGCCGGATCTGGCGCCACTTCTTCACGATGATGGCCCAGGAGACGGCCGACGCCCCGAGCAGGAGCAGGAGCACCGACATCCCGACCACACCCGAGTGGCGGGCGATCTCGAGGTAGTCGAGCCCGCCGCCGGCGGAGGCGAGGACCGGTCCGGCGGGCGGAAGGGGGAGGAGTTCCGGAAGGGTCATGAGGGCCTCGGATTCTAGACGGTTCCCCGGGCGCTTTCCGCCTTTCGGCCGGGAGGGCCTACATGTCGGCCCTGTGAGGGGGCGCCACGGACCGTGCTGCGCAGGCACCTCGAACAGTGCATAACCTACGCAGCCGCCGCGTCCTTCCCGTGGCACGTGCGTTGCTGAATCGCTTCGGGTGCTCGGCCCCCTCGGGCCGCGACGAGACACGAGACAGGAGGAACCAATGAACCGGATGGCCCTCGCCCTCGCCCTCGCGACGCTCGGGACGGGATGCGTCGTCAGCGAACCAACGGGCGGCATCATCTTCTACTGGACCTTCAGCTCCGATCAGTACGGCAACATCGGCACCTTCGCCCCCGGCGAGAGCGCCGCGGTGGTCTGCGGAACCGCGGGCGTGGACGTCGTGGGGGTGCAGCTCGGCAGCGACTACCAGGAGTACAACTGCATCGGTGGGAATGACGTGGCGGGCATCTGGCGCCAGGGTCTGAGCACGGGCCGCTACGACTACGACCTGTACGGCTACCGCGGGACCGATCCCGACCCCGTCTACCACGCGACTGGGGTCGTCGACGTCTACGACGGACAGGACACCGAGGCGCTGGTGCGGCTGAGCGCCCTCTACTGGGACGTGGTGATGCCGGTCACGACGCCGACCTGCTACGCGGGCGACTACTTCTCCTTCACGGTCGAGACCTCGAGCGGGCTCACGCGCGTCTACTCCTCCGGCCAGGGGCCGAACCCCGCCATCTACGTTCCCTGCGCGACGAGCTTCGACTTCATCGTCCCGTCGCTCCGCTTGGGCAGCTACCGGACCGAATGGGCGCTCTACGACGTGAGCGACGTCTTCGCCTACCGGAGCTGCTTCGTGCCGTTCACCCAGTCCGGCTCCTACAGCACGATGACCTCGACGATCCCGGTGGACGCGCGGAGCTGCCTCTAGGCGGAGTCGGCCACGCGCCTCGCAAACGGCGCGGGCCCCCCGGGGCCCGCGCCGTTCCGTCTCTCCGCGGCGCGCGCCCGGAAGCGGCGAACCGGCTACAATCCCGCCCCTCCATGCCCCGCATCGGGATCTTCGACTCCGGCGTCGGCGGCCTGACCGTGCAGCGCGCCGTCCTCGACGCGCTCCCCGGCGCCGACACCGTCTACCTGGGCGACACGGCCCGCGTGCCCTACGGCACCAAGTCGGCCGAGACGGTCACCCAGTACTCGCTCCGGAACGCCCGCTTCCTGCTCGGGCAGCGGATCGACCTCCTGGTGGTGGCCTGCAACACCGCCTCGTCGGTGGCGCTGCCGGCGCTCGAGCGCGAGGTCCCGGTGCCGGTGCTGGGCGTGGTGGAGCCCGGCGCGCGCGTGGCGGCGGAGGTCTCGAAGTCCGGCCGCATCGGCGTCATCGGCACGCCCGGGACGGTGGCGAGCGGCGCCTACCAGGCCGCCATCCGGCGGCACCGCCCGGAGGCCCAGGTGGTCGCCCGGGCCTGCCCGCTCTTCGTGCCGCTCGTGGAGGAGGGCTGGACCGACCCGGAGGACGAGATCGTGCGCGGGATCGTCCGCCGCTACCTCGCGCCGCTCCGGGACTCGGGCATCGACGCGCTGGTGCTCGGCTGCACGCACTACCCGCTCCTCGAGGCGGCCATCGCCGCGGAGCTGCCCGGGGTGCACCTCGTGGACTCGGCGAGGGCGATCGCCGAGGAGATCCGGTCGCGCCTTCCCGCCCCCGAGGGCCGCCCCGCCGAGCACCGCTTCTACGTCACCGACACGCCGGACCGGTTCCTGGCGGTGGCGGGCCGCTTCCTGGGAAGGCCGGTGGACGGGGCCGAGCACGTCGACGTCTAGCTCACCTTCGGAGGACGAGGTACAGTCGAAGACCGATGGCCGTCGAAGCGAAGAAGATGGTTGTGGGCTTCAACCACAACATCAAGCACAAGGGGAAGATGTACCACATCCAGACCGAGGACTCGGGCCTGGAGAACCCCCACATCATCACGCATCTCTTCGTCGGCGGGAACATCCTCGCGAGCAAGAAGACCTCCTACGCCGACATCGTCGGCGCGGAGAACCTCGCCCAGGTGGTCCGCGAGCTGATGGAGGAGCAGCACAAGGAGATGCTGCGCAACCTCATCAACGGCGTGTACGACGACATCGACGCCGCCTACGGCCAGCAGGCGCAGTCGTTCCAGCCCGGCCAGATCCAGTCGGAGGCAGGGGCGGGCGCGGTGCGGATGCGGGCCGGCGTCTCGATGGCCGCCGCGCAGCGGGCGCTGCCCCCGGAGGTGCTGGCCGCCCGGCAGGAGCCCGCCCCGGTCCTGCGCAACGACGGCGCGGAGACGCTCTTCGGCGAGGACCTCATCAGCGAGAAGAGCCTCGACGAGGTCATCCTCTCGTACCTCGCGGAGGACCTCGGCGACCGAAAGTAGCCCGCGAGGGCCACCGGCCGGATGATCCAGCTCTTCCACGTCCACAAGGAGTACCCGGGCGACGGCCCGGCGCTCTCGGACGTGACCCTCGAGGTCGTGAAGGGCGAGTTCGTCTTCCTGACCGGCCCCTCCGGCGCCGGCAAGTCCACCCTGCTGAAGCTCCTCTTCTGCGCCGAGCCGGCCACCAGCGGGCAGCTCCTCCTCTTCGGGAAGAACCTCGCCAAGATCCGTCCGGCCGCGGTCTCGCTGGTGCGGCGGAACGTCGGCTTCGTCTTCCAGGACTTCAAGCTGCTCGCCGGGCGCACCCTGGCGGAGAACGTGGCCCTGCCCCTCGAGGTGCGCGGCCTCCCGGACCGGGAGATCCGCAAGAAGGTGCGGCTGCTCCTGCGATCGGTGGGGCTCGAGCACCGGGCCGGCAAGTTCCCCCCGTCCCTCTCGGGCGGGGAGCAGCAGCGGATCGCCGTGGCGCGGGCGCTGGCTCCGGACCCGGCGCTGGTGCTGGCGGACGAGCCCACCGGCAACCTGGATCCCGACCGGACCCTGGAGGTCATGGAGCTGCTCCACGCCGCCAACGCCCGCGGCACCACGGTGGTGGTGGCCACCCACGACCGGTCCCTGCTCGAGCGCTACAAGAAGCGGGTGATCGTGCTCGACCGGGGGCGGGTGGTCTCGGACGGCGACGTGGTCCGGCGAGCGGCCGGTTCCTGAGGCGCCATGCGGCCCGGCTACTTCCTGCGGCGCGCCCTCGACGCCATGGCCCGCCAGCCGTACGTGACCCTGGTCGGGACGGGCACGATCTTCGTGGCGGTGCTGGTGACCGGCCTCTTCGCCGCGGCGCTGTCCGGCGCGGAGCGCCTGCTCTCCGCCTGGGCGGGCGAGGTGAACGTCTCGGTCTACCTGGCGCCGGGCGCCGACCTGGAGGCGGCGCGCGCCGCGGCCGAGGCGATCGCCCCCGGCCGCCCGGTCGAGGCCATCCCCGGGGAGGTGGCGCTCGCGCGGCTGGCCGAGAGCCTCGGCGAGGACCGCGGCCTGCTCGAGGGGGTGGGGAAGGACGCCCTGCCGGACGCGGTCGAGGTGCGGATCCCGGACCTGTCGCTGGCCGCCGCCAGGGACCTGGCGGCCCGCCTCGAGGCCGGCGTGCCGGGCGCGGAAGAGGTCGACTTCGGGAACGTCTGGCTGGAGCGCCTGGAGCGGCTCGTGGCCCGGGCCCGGATCGCCGGGATCGCGCTCCTGGCGGCGCTCTCCTTCGCCACCGCCGCGCTCGTCTCCAACACGCTCCGGCTGGCCGTGTTCGCGCGCCGCGACGAGATCGAGATCATGAAGCTGGTGGGCGCGACCGACTCGTTCGTGGGAGCGCCGTTCCTGATCGAGGGGCTGGTCCAGGGGCTAGTCGGCTCCTCCCTGGCGGTGGGGCTGCTCCTCGGGCTGCACGCGGCGGTGGCGCCCCGGCTGGCCGCCGCGGTGCGCCTGGCCGGCGGGCTCCGGCTGGCCGACACGCTCCCCTGGCCGCTCCTGGCCGGCCTGCTCGCCGGCGGCGCCGCGCTCGGCCTGGCGGGCAGCGCGCTCTCGGTGCTGCGGGCGCTCCGCCGGAATCCCCCGTGAGCGCGCTCCTCCTCGCCCTGGCGCTGTCGGCCGATCCGCAGGCCGAGCTCCGCATGCTCGAGGCCCGCAGGCGCGCCGAGGAGACGGCGGCCAGGCTCATCGCCCGCCAGGAGCGCTCGGTGCTCGACACCCTGGCCGAGGCGGAGGAGGCCCTGGCCGAGGCCGAGAAGGAGCGGCGCCGGGTCGAGGAGGAGCGCGCCGCGGCGCTGGCCGCCCTGGCCGGCGCCCGCGCGGCGGAGAGGCACGCGAACGAGACCCTGGCCGCGCGGCTCTCGGCGCTCCGCCCCCGGCTCCTGGCGCGGGCGCGGATGGGGCGGTCGGGTGTGGTCCCGGTCCTGCTCTCGGCCGCTTCGCTCTCGGACCTCGTGAAGCGGCGGTACCTGTTCGACCGGATCCTCTCCCGCGACGGGGAGCTGGTGACCGCGGCGCGCCAGGCGCGCGCCGACCGGGAGGCCGCCCGCGCCGCGCAGGAGACGGAGACGGCCCGCCTCGCGGCGCTCGCCGTCGAGTCGGAGGAGCGCCGGGCCGCGGCCGAGGCCCGCCGCGAGGAGCGGCGCACCCTCCTCTCCGCCCTCCGGACCGCGCGGGGCTTCCACGAGCGCGCCGCCGTCGAGATCTCCGCGCAGGCGGAGAAGCTCGGGGAGCTGGTGGCGGCCCTCCCGCCCCGGGCCGGCGGCGCCCCCGCCTCCCGCTTCGGCGAGCTGCGCGGTCGCCTGCCCCGGCCGGCCGAGGGCGCCATCACCGTGGGCTTCGGCCGCGTGGTGAACCCCAAGTTCAACACCGTCACGGTCCAGAACGGCATCGACATCGCCGCGCCGGCCGGGGCCCCGGTCCGGGCCGTGGCGGCCGGCCGGGTGGTCCACTCCGGCTGGTT
Organism: Anaeromyxobacteraceae bacterium; assembly: GCA_035466675.1. Classification (GTDB taxonomy): domain Bacteria; phylum Myxococcota; class Myxococcia; order Myxococcales; family Anaeromyxobacteraceae; genus Anaeromyxobacter. The sequence continues at coordinate 6,009 of DATIUR010000342.1, forward strand.
CCGCGGGTACGGGAACCTCGTGATCGTGGACCACGGTGCCGGCTACCACACCCTGGTCGCCCATCTCGCCTCCATGCGGACCGCCATGGGCGAGGACGTGGAGGCCGGGGACGTGCTCGGGACGGTGGGGGACTCCGGCTCGCTCAAGGGGCCCTACCTCTACTTCGAGGTGCGAGAGAAGGGCCGGCCGGTGGATCCGCGGCCCTGGCTCGGGCCCTGAGGATGCGCTCCGGAGCGCCGGCGGGCTATGATCGCCGGGCCATGGAGCGAACCCGCCGCCCGCCGCGCTTCCTCGTCGTCGGCCTGCTCGCCGGCGCCGCCTTCTTCGCCGGTCTCTCCGTAGACCACGTCGCCTCGGCCGCCCGCGGGCGCGGCGAGGCCTACCGGCCCCTCGACGTCTTCGCCGACGTG
>DATIUR010000343.1:0-4240 GCA_035466675.1 Anaeromyxobacteraceae bacterium
GGCATCGCCGAGGACGCCCTGCGGCTTCCGCACCAGGCCATCGTCGAGTTCGTGGCCGCGGTGACGCGCCCGATGGGCGGAGGCGCGCCGCTTCTCCCGCCCGAGGAGGCGCGGCGCGAGGCGGAGGAGCTGCTCTTCCAGTTCGAGGTGCTCTACCCCGTAGAGGCGCTGGTCCGCACCGCGCTCCGCGGCGCGGCGGCCTACCAGCTCCCCTGGTTCGACGCGCACCTGTGGGCCTACGCCGAGCACTACGGCCTCGGCGAGATCCTCTCCGAGGACTTCCAGCACGACCGCCTCTACGGGACGGTGCGCGCGGTGAACCCGTTCCTCTGAAGCTCGGACGGATCGACCCGCCGGTCACGATCACCCGCGGTAGGCCGTCACCGTCTCCACCTGCGCCGCGAGCTTCTCGGGCGCGATGGCGGGGAGGCGGCACTGCCCCCTCTCGCACACGTAGGCGGTGGGCCGGCCGCCGGCGGCGACCTTCCCGGCGGCCACCGCGGCCACGCGCCCGAGCCGGGCGATCCCCTCGCCCTCGGGCGCGCCCGCGAGCGCGCGGCTGGGCAGGAACTGCCGGCGCAGGACCGACAGGAAGGCCTCCGGCGCGGCCTCGCCCTCCGGCCAGACCAGCACCACCTCGCGGGCGGCGTCGGTGGCGAAGTCGAGCGCGACGAGCATCTCGCCGAGCGCGACGGGCTGCTCCGCGAGCGCGGCCGCGTAGTGCCGGAGCGCGCCGTCGGCGATCCGCCGCCAGCGGTCGTCGGCGGTGAAGGCGGAGAGGCGCAGGGCCACGAGCAGCGCCACCGAGGCGCCGGAGGGCTCGGCCCCGTCGTGGGTGGGCTTCTCCCGGACGAGCAGCCGCTCGTGGTCGGTCGCGGTCTGGAACCAGCCGCCGCCCTCCGGGTCGCCGAAGAGCGCCTCGGTCCGTTCCGCGAGGGCCAGCGCCGCCTCGAGCCAGCGGACCTCGAAGGTCGCCTCGAAGAGGTCGAGCAGTCCCTGCGCCAGGAAGGCGTGGTCCTCGAGGAAGCCCGGCACGCCGGCCTCCCCGCCGAGCCAGCTCCGCTGGAGCCGGCCGTCCTTCCCCATCCGCGAGAGGACGAAGTCCGCCGCCCGGGCCGCGGCCTCGACCCACCGCGGCTCCGAGAGGACGCGGCCGCCGAAGGCCATGGCCGAGATCATGAGCCCGTTCCAGGAGGCGAGGACCTTCTCGTCGCGGAGCGGAGGGACGCGCCGCGAGCGCGCCTGGACCAGCTGCGCCCGCGAGCCGGCCAGGGCCTCCCACTCGTCCTCGTCGGGCAAGGGGACGTGCAGCACGTTCACGCCCTCCCAGTTCCCTCCGGGCGTGACGCCGAAGAACCGCGCGAACCGGTCCGCCTCCGCGCCCAGCACCTCCCGGATCTGCCGCTCGGTCCAGACGAAGAACCTCCCCTCCTCGCCCTCCGAGTCGGCGTCGGTGGCCGAGAAGAACGCCCCCTCCGGCGAGGTCATCTCGCGGAGCACGTAGTCGAGCGTCTGCCGGACCACGCGCGCGAAGTCGCGCCGGCCGGTCACCTGCCAGGCCTCGGCGTAGGCGAGCGCGAGGAGCGCGTTGTCGTAGAGCATCTTCTCGAAGTGCGGGACGAGCCACCCGGCGTCGGTCGAGTACCGGTGGAACCCGCCCCCCACCTGGTCGTGCATCCCGCCCGCCGCCATCCGCTCGAGCGTGAGCGTGGCCATCCGGAGCACGTCCTCGTCGCGCGTGCGCCGGTGCACGCGCAGGAGCAGGCGGACCGGCAGGCTGCTCGGGAACTTGGGCGCGCCGCGGAGGCCCCCGTGCTCGGGGTCGAAGCCCTTCCGCCAGGCCACCACGGCGTTGCGGATGGCCTCCGCGCCCGGCAGCCGCTCCGCCGGCGCCCCGTGCGCCGAGAGGGCGGTCCGGACGGCCTCCACCAGCGAGCCGGTGGCGCGCGCCACCCGCGCCCGGTCCCGCTCCCACAGGTCCGCGACCTCCCCCAGGATCGAGAGGAACCCGCGCATTGCCCCCCGCGCCCCGTCGCGGGGCGGGAAGTACGTCCCGCCGAAGAACGGCTCCTTCTCCGGCGTGAGCCAGACGCTCATGGGCCAGCCGCCCCCGCCGGTGAGGAGCTGCACCGCGGTCATGTAGATCCCGTCGACGTCCGGCCGCTCCTCGCGGTCGACCTTGATCGGGACGTACCGCTCGTTCAGGACGCGCGCGATCTCCTCGTCCTCGAACGACTCGCGCTCCATCACGTGGCACCAGTGGCAGGTGGAGTAGCCCACCGAGAGGAAGACCGGCCGGCCGGTGCGCCGCGCCTCCGCGAAGGCCTCCTCGCCCCACGGCCACCAGCTCACCGGGTTGTGCGCGTGCTGGAGGAGGTAGGGGCTCCGCTCCAGGGCGAGGCGGTTCGTGAAGCGCGGCCGCCCGTCCCGGAGGTGGTGCGTGCGCGGCGCGTGGGCGGTCCCGCGCGCGGCGACCGCGTCGGCGAGCCTCCGCGCGAGATGCCCCGGAAAGGGCTCCGCGCCCGGGAGCGGGTCGAGCATGGGGCGGGTGTAACCGGCGCCTACCCCTTGATCACGCACATCGGCTCGAGCCGGGCCACGAGCCTCGAGATGCCGGCGCCGTCCATCACCGACACCACGTCCGAGACGTCCTTGTACGCCTCGCTCATCTCCTCGCCCAGCGTCTTCCGCACCCGGGCGATGACCTCGATCCCCTTCGCCGCCAGCTCCTTCGCGATCGACCGTCCGGCGGATCGCCGGAGCGCCTCGTGGCGGGAGAGGAGGCGCCCGGCCCCGTGGCAGGAGCTGCCGAAGGTGTCCCGCATGGCCTTCTCGGTCCCGACGAGCACGTAGGAGTAGCGCCCCATGTCCCCGGGGATGAGCACCGGCTGGCCCACGGCGCGGTAGGCGGCGGGCACCCGCGGGTCGCCGGGACCGAAGGCGCGGGTGGCGCCCTTGCGGTGCACGAGCACGCGGCGCACCTCGCCGCCGTCCACGGCGTGCTCCTCGAGCTTGGCCACGTTGTGGCAGACGTCGTAGAGCACCCGCGGCGAGATCTCCCGTTCGGAGGCGCCCAGCGCGTGGGCGAGCGCCCGGACCGCCAGGCCGGTCATGACCTGGCGGTTCGCCCAGGCGAAGTTGGCCGCCGCCTGCATGGCGCCGAGGTAGCGGCGGCCGGGCTCGCTCCCGACGGGCGCGCAGGCGAGCTGGGGATCGGGGAGGCGGGCGTAGTCCCCGCCGAAGGAGGCGAGCCGCGGCCCGATCTCGGCCAGGAAGTCGTCGCACACCTGGTAGCCGAGCCCCCTCGACCCGGTGTGGATCTGGATGGCCACCCGCCCCGGCACGAGCCCGAAGGCGTCGGCCACGGCCTCGTCGTACACCTCGGCGACCCGGTCCACCTCGAGGAAGTGGTTCCCGCTGCCGAGCGTCCCGAGCTGGTCCGCGCCGCGGGTCCGCGCCCGGTGGCTCAGCGCCGACGGGTCGGCCCCGGCCAGCCTCCCGCCCTCCTCGCAGCGCTCGGCGTCGTCCGAGGCGGCGGCGTAGCCGCGCCGCACCGCCCAGCGGGCTCCCTGGGAGAGCACCTCGTCCAGCTCGCTCTCCGAGAGCCGGGGGATGGCCTTCGAGGCGCCCACGCCGGTGGGGATGTCGCGGTAGAGCTGGGCGGTGACCGCGTGCTGCTTCGCCCGGATGGTCTCCTCCTCGAGGGCGGTGGTGAGGACCCGCACGCCGCAGTTGATGTCGTAGCCCACGCCGCCCGGCGAGATCGCCCCGTCCTCGGCGTCCACCGCGGCGACGCCGCCGATGGGAAATCCGTACCCCCAGTGGATGTCGGGCATGGCCAGCGAGAACCGCAGGATCCCCGGCAGGTGGGCAACGTTCGCCACCTGCGTCAGGGCCGGGTCGTCCGGGGCGGGCGGGCCGACCGAGTAGACGCGGCCCGGGACCTTCATGCCGCCCTCGCGCTCGATCTCCCAGAGGTCGCCCTCGATCCGCCGGAGCTTCATGTCGATCTCCGCGGGGCGTGCCGCCCCGCCCTCACACGTCCAGCACCACCTGCGCCGTCCAGCCGTCCCCCTCCCGCTCGAACCGCGCCGCGTGCAGGGTGACCGCCTTCACGTCCGACCCCTCGGCGTGGCGCACCGGATCCCGGCGGCCGAAGGCCACGATCGCCTCGGCGCCGTCCGGCGCGATCCGGATCGGCTCGCAGGCGGCGGGCAGGAGCCCCTCGGTCGCGGACCGG
>DATIUR010000344.1:0-5396 GCA_035466675.1 Anaeromyxobacteraceae bacterium
GGCGGCGCGGGCGGCGGCCAGGGTCTCGCGGGAGCGCGGGCCGAAGGCGGCGAGCAGCGCCACGCCCGAGCGGGCCGCCTCCGCGCCCAGGCCGCGGTGCGCCTCGCCCTCGAAGGTGCCCAGCTCCAGCATGTCGCCCAGCACCGCCACCCGCCGGCTCCCGCCGCCCAGCTCGGAGAGCGTCCGGAGGGCCGCCGACATGGAGAGCGGGTTCGCGTTGTAGCAGTCGTCGACGAGCAGGACGCCGGAGGGCAGGCGCTCCAGGCGGAGGCGCCGGCCGGGGGGGCGGGCGGCGGCCAGGCCCGCCACGATCTCGCGGTCGGTGCAGCCGAGGGAGATGGCCGCGCAGGCGGCGGCGGCGGCGTTGGCGGCGTTGTGCGCGCCCACCAGGGGAAGGCGGACCTCGATCTCGCGGTTCCCCACCCCGAGCAGGAAGCGGAGCCCCTCCGGCGTCTGCTCCAGGATCTCCAGCACCGCCACGTCGCCGCGCCGGCCGCGCCCCACCGCGAAGGTGACCAGCCGGCGGCCGCTCTCCTGGGCGCGCCGGAGCATCCGCGCGTCGTCGGCGTTGGCCACGGCCACCCCGCCCGGCGGCAGCCCCCGGTACAGCTCGGCCTTGGCGTCGGCGACGCCCTCCACCGAGCCGAGCCCCTCGAGGTGGGACGGGGCGGCGTTGGTGACCACGCCCACCTGCGGCTCGGCGACGGCGGCCAGGCGGGCGATCTCGCCCGGGTGGCTCATCCCCATCTCGATCACGGCGGCCCGGTGGCTCTCCTCGAGGCGGAAGAGCGTGAGCGGCACCCCCACCTCGTTGTTGAGGTTTCCCTCGCTCTTCAGCACCGGTCCGCGGGTGGCCAGGATCGCCGCGATCATCTCGCGGGTGGTGGTCTTCCCGTTCGAGCCGGTCACCGCCACCACCGGGACGGCGAACCGGCGCCGGTGCAGGCGGGCCAGGGCCCCCAGGGCCGCCAGGGTGTCCTTCACGGCGATGGCGGGGAGCGGGGCCGGGCCGGGGCCGGCCAGGCCCTCGGCCACCACCGCTGCCGAGGCGCCGCGGGCGGCCGCCTCCGGGAGGAACTGGTGCGCGTCGAACCGCTCGCCGCGCAGCGCCACGAAGAGGCACCCCGCGGCGAGGGTCCGGGTGTCGGTGGAGACGCCGGCCACCTGCGCCGGCGGGGCGCCGAGCCAGCGGCCCCCGGTGGCGGCGGCGATCTCGTCGGGGGTGAAGCGCGGGCCGGTCATGCGATCCCCAGCGCCCTTCGCGCCTCGTCCCGGTCGGAGAAGGGGCGGCGCTCCTTCCCGACGATCTGGGTCTCCTCGTGCCCCTTGCCCGCCACCAGCACGGCGTCGCCCTCCCGGGCGCACTCGACCGCGAGCGCGATGGCGGCCCGCCGGTCCGGCTCGACCAGGTAGCCGGGCTCCCCCCGTCGCGCCGCGTCCGCCCCGATCCGCCGGAGACCGGCCTCCTCCACGCCCGGCACGATCTCGCCGACGATGGCGAGCGGGTCCTCGGTGCGCGGGTTGTCGCTCGTGACCACCACCAGGTCGGAGGCGGCCCCGGCGGCCCGCCCCATGAGCGGGCGCTTGCCGCGGTCCCGGTCGCCGCCGCACCCGAACACGGTCAGGAGCCGGCGCGGCGAGAGGGCGCGCAGGGCCTCCAGCACGCGGGCGAGCGCGTCGTCGGTGTGGGCGTAGTCCACGAACACGTTCACGCCGCGCGCGGCCACCCGCTCGAGGCGGCCGGGCGCGCCCGCCGACTCCGAGAGCCCGCGCCCCACCGCCCCGGGCGGGATGCCCAGGGCCAGGGCCACGCCGGCCGCGCACAGGAGGTTCTCGAGGTTGTGCCGCCCCACCAGCGGCGAGCGGATCGGGATCTCGCCGGCGGGCGTCAGCAGGACCGCCTCGATCCCGGAGAGCCCCATCCGCACGTCCCGGGCGCGCAGCGCGTCCTCCTCCCGGATCCCGCAGCGCCACACGCGGCGCCCCGGGCCGATCTGGTCGGCCAGGCGCGCGCCGGCGGGGTCGCGCGCGTTCACCACCGCGGTGCCGTCCGGGGCGAGGTGCTCGGTGAAGAGCCGCCGCTTCGCGTCGAAGTAGGACGCCATGTCGCCGTGGTAGTCGAGGTGATCGCGGGTCAGGTTCGTGAAGGCCGCCACGGCGAAGCGGATCCCCGCCACCCGCTCCTGGGCGAGCGCGTGGGAGGAGACCTCGAGCAGGGCGAGCCGCGCGCCCGCGTCGCGCATCTCGGCGAGCAGGTCCTGGACGGCGGTCGACTCCGGCGTGGTGTGGCCGGCGGCCCGCACCACGCCCGGGAAGCGGTGGCTGACGGTGCCCAGGACGCCGGCGGGCACTCCCGCCGCGGCCGCGCAGGCCTCGGCCAGGTAGGTGACGGTGGTCTTGCCGTTCGTGCCGGTCACGCCGGCCACCCGCATCGCGTCGGCCGGGCGCCCGCGGAGGTTGGCGGCGGCGATGGCCATGGCGCGCCGGGACGAGGGGGCGAGCAGGAGGAGGGCCGGAGGGCAGGCCACCGGCCGCTCCGCCACCACCGCCACCGCCCCGCGGCGCGCGGCCTCGGCGGCGAAGTCGTGCCCGTCCGCCTGCGTGCCCCGGAGCGCGAAGAAGAGGGATCCCGGACCCACCTGCCGCGAGTCGCCGGTGACGAGGGCGATCTCGGGGTCGGCGCCCAGCGCGCCGACCGCGCCCGTTCCCTCCGTGACCCTCGAGAGCCTCATCGTGACCCGCTGCTCCTGCAAGCCGACGTCCGGACGATTTCCCTCGCCGGCCCGGCCGGTTGCGCGCCGGCGTGTCGGGAGGGACACGCGGCGGGCACATCCTACCTCAGCCCGGCGGGGCGAGCCGCAAACGGACCCGCGCGCCGCGGGCCACGGTCGCCCCGGGCGCGGGGGACTGGCCGCTCACCCGGCCCGAGCCCTCGATCTCTCCGCCGAGGTCGAGCGCCTCCAGGCGGCGCAGCGCCGCCCGGACCGAGAGGCCCCGGAGCGAGGGGACCGCCACCCCGCCGGAGGGGCGGGCGCCGCCGCGGGCGAGCTGCTCCACCTCCGGCGGCTCGGGGGGCGCCTCGGCCGGCGGCGAGCCGGCCGGCGCGGGCGGGGAGGGCGGAGCCGGCTGGGCGGCGAGCGGGCCGGTGGGCGGGACCCCGAGCATCTTCAGGGCGTACTCGGCGATCTCGCGGAACGCGGGCGCCGCCACCTCGCCGCCGTTCCGCTCCCCCTGCGGCTCGTCCACGAAGACGCCGATGGCGATCCGGGGGGACTCGAGCGGCGCGAAGCCCACGAAGGAGCTGAAGTGCCGGTCGACGGCGTAGCCGCCCGAGACCGGGTCGACCTTCCGGGCGGTGCCGGTCTTCCCCGCCACCCGCCACCCCTCCGGCCGCGCCCGCCGGCCGGTTCCCTCCGGATCCTCCACCACGCCGGCGAGCCAGCGGGTCAGGGTGGCGGCCACCTCCGGCGAGACGGCGCGGCGCACCGGCAGGGTCCGGCCCTCCTCCAGCACCTCGCCGGTGGCGGGGTCCACCACCCGCCGCAGCACGAAGGGCCGGACGAGCAGGCCGCCGTTGGCCAGGGCCGCCATCGCGCTCGTCACCTGGAGCGGCGTGGCCGTCATGCCGTGCCCGAAGCTCTGGGTGGCCACCGCGATGTCGGAGCGGGGCGGCGGCATCTGGCCGCGCGCCTCCCCGGGCAGGCCGATCCCGGTCCGCTCGCCGAAGCCGAAGGCGCGCATCGTCTCCTCGAGCCCGCCGCGGCCCAGCCGCGCCCCGATCTTGGCGGCGCCCACGTTGGAGGAGACCGCCAGGATGCGGGAGGCCCCGGTCCACCCCAGGGCCTTGTGGTCGCGGAACACGTGGCCGCCCACCGCGTAGGTGCCGTTCCCGCAGTCGACCGGGTCGAGCGGGCGCAGCGCGCCCCGCTCCAGCGCTCCCGCGATGGTGAAGGTCTTCACGGTCGATCCCGGCTCGTGCGTGTCGGCCACGGCGCGGTTGCGCATGGGGTCGCCGGCCCGGAAGGCGTTCGGGTTGAAGCCGGGGTAGCTGGCCATGGCCAGGATCTCGCCGCTGCGGGGATCGAGGGCGATGGCCACGCCGGAGAGCGCCTGCGATCCGCGCACGGCGGCCTCGAGGGCCCGCTCCGCGGCGAGCTGGAGCCCCTGGTCCACCGTCAGCTCGACGCGTGCCCCCTCCCGCCGCTCGGTCCCGGGGGCGTCGTGCAGGGCCAGTCGGCCGGAGCCGTCGCGCAGGCTGGGGACCCGGGTCGGCTCGCCCCGCAGGACGTCGTCGAGGGCGAGCTCCACGCCCTCGAGCCCCTCGCCGTCGTCGCCCACGATGCCCAGCAGGGCGGCCGCCAGCGTTCCCTTCGGGTAGTAGCGCCGCGTCTCCGGCACGAGGCCCACGCCGGGCAGGTCGAGGCGGCGGACGGCCGCGGCCTCGGCGGGGGAGACGCGCCGCTTCACCCAGACGAACCGCGAGCCGCGGGCCAGGCGCCTCTGGAGCGCCCGCGCGTCCACGCCCAGCGCCGAGGCGAGCTTCCGGAGCGCCCGGGGCGCGCCCCCGGCCCGCGCCAGCACCTCGGGGTCGGCGAAGACCGACTCCACGTCGGCGCTGCCGGCCAGGAGCACGCCGGCGCGGTCGGTGACCACGCCGCGGCGGGGCCGCAGGACGAGCTGGCGCACGTACTGGTCGCGCGCCTCCTCGCCCAGGCGCTCCCGCTCGAGGACCTGGAGCTGGACCGCGCGCAGGGCGATCCCGGCGAAGCCGACCGCGAGCAGGGCGGCGAGCATCGCGATGCGGACCACCGCCCAGCGGGCGGGGCGCGCCGCGGCGTCGGTCCCCACGCCTACCTCGGACCCGGCGTGGCCCGGCCCGCGGCCGCCAGCACCGTCCCCAGAGTGGATGGCCCCGCCGGGCCGGACCGGTGACCGTCACCGTCCACGCCCGCCCCGCCCGCGGCCGCCGAGGCGAGCCGCGGGCCTGCCACCAACACCGAGCCCGGTGCCGGCGGGGCCATTCCGAGGCGCGTCCGCGCGTACCGCTCCAGCGCCGAGGGAGACCGGAGGGTCTCGACCTCGATGCGCAGGCGGTCGTGCTCGGACGCGAGGCGCGCGTGCTCCCGGGCGGCCTCTCCGAGGTCGAAGCCGGTGGCGAGGACGCGCGTCCTGGACCAGATGTGGAACACCCCCAGGGCGACGAGCAGCACCGTCGCCGACACCGCGCGCAGGAGGGGTCCTGCCACGGCGGCGCGCCGGCGCGCGCGGGTCCTGGCGGCGCGGATCACCGGAGCTTCTCCACCGCCCGGAGCCTGGCGCTCCGGGCGCGGGGGTTGCGGGCCACCTCCGCCGCCGACGGCCGGATCGCCTTGCGCGTCACCGCGGCGAAGCCGGCC
>DATIUR010000345.1:0-13174 GCA_035466675.1 Anaeromyxobacteraceae bacterium
ACCGCGGTGGCGGTGCGGGGCTCCGGCCCCGAGGACGCCGACGCCGCCCCCAGGCCCGGCCTGCTCGCGGCGGTGGCCGAGGCCACCGGCGGCGCCTTCGAGGCGCTCCCCGGGGGGAGCCTGCCCGACCTGCGGCTCGCCGACCCGGAGGTGGTCGAGATCGGCCGCCGCAAGGACGTGCCGATCTGGGATCGCTGGTGGTGGCTCGCCGCCCTGGCGGCGGCGCTCGGAGCCGAGTGGGTGCTGCGGCGGCGCTGGGGGTACTGGTGAGCGGAGCGCCGCGGGGGCTCACTGCCCCGGGGCGGTCGGGGTGACCTCGTAGGTCCAGCGCTCCCCGGGCGCGAGGTGGAACCGCTCGCCGGTGCGGGCCTCGCCCAGCCGGACCTCGATGCGGTGGTTGCCCTCGAGGACCTCGACCGTCACGTCGCCGCGGCCGATGCGGCGGCCGTCCAGGAAGACCTCCGCGCCGTCGGGCGCCGTCACGACCAGCGTCCCCTTGCCGACCGCGAAGCGCACGGGCGTGTCCGGCCCGCGCACCGAGACGCGCTTGCGCAAGTCGATGCCGAGGGCCCGGTCCCGCAGCCGCACCTCGTGCGCGCCGCGCGAGACCGTCACCGTGACCGGGCTCCGGCCCACCTTCCGCCCGTCCACGTAGACGTCGCCGGGCGGGTCGGCCGTCACCGCGATGGACGGTTTGGCCGGGGCGCGCGCCCTCGCCGGGGCCGGTGCCGCCTCCGGCTCCGGCTCCGGAGCGGGTGCGGGGTCCGCGGGAAGCGGGCGCGCCGCGGGTTCGGCGGGCGCGGGCGCCGGGGCCGGTGCCGGTGGGCGCAGGGCCGCGGGAGCGGCGGGCGCCGCGTCGGTCCCTAGGCCGGCGGAGGCGGCGCCCGTCCATCGTGTGAGCGCGAAGCCCGCTGCGAAGCCCACCGCCACCATGGCCACCGCGGCCGCCATGGGCGCGCGCGAGCGCCTGGGCGGAGAAGGGGCCGGGCGCGAAACGTCCCGGGTGTGCGCCGCCGCCGGGGCAGGCGCCGGCTCGGGCACCGTGGCCGCAGCGGGCACCGAAGCGGCAGCGGGCGCCGCGGAGGCCGCGGGCGCGGCCGGAGCCGCGGACGACTCCGCGGGGCGCGGGGAGGGCCGCCGGTGCCGCGACGGATCCGGGGTGATCTCCCCGACGATGGCGTCGTCGGCCAGCGAGTCCGCCGGCGCGGGGATGGGCGTCGGCTCCCCCACGATGGCGTCCTCGGCCACCTCCTCCGCCGCGGCGCGGTCCTCCCGCGGGGGCGTGGGGGCCGGGGCGGCGCGCTCGACCAGCTTCCGGCGGTCGGCCCGCGCCCCCTCGTCGGCCGGCACGATGGCGTCGGCGTAGGCGGCGGTCCCCTCCCGACCGGCCGGGGCGACCGCCTGCGCCAGCGCCCGGGAGAGCGCCTCGGCCGACCGCTCGCCGGCGAGCGCCCGCTCCACCGCCGCGGCCAGCGCCGGGGGGACCCCGGGCGCGTCGAGGGGGCGGCGCGCCTCGGGCGGCGGCTCGCCGGCCAGGCACTCGTAGAGGATGGCGCCCAGGGCGCGCAGGTCGTCCGCGGGCTCGGCGCCTGCGGGCGCCTCGCCGCAGAAGCCGGCGACGACCGTGGCGCCGGTCGGCGTCACGAGCAGGCTCCGGGCGCCGAGCGCTCCGTGGACGAGCGGCCTGTCCTCCGGCCCGGTCCGCCCGTGCACGTGCGCCAGGCCCTCGCAGGCGTCCACCGCGATGCGCACAGCCACGTCGGGGGGCAGCCGCCCGCCCGCGTCGAGCAGCTCGCGGACGGTCACCCCGTCCCGGAACGGATGGACCACCGCCAGCCCGTCCCCGAACCCCTCCAGCGCCGAGGGCGCCAGGACGTGCGGGTGGAAGAGGCGCGCGCAGGCCTCCACCTCGGCCGCCAGCCGCGCCAGCCGGGCCGGATCGTCCGCCACCTCCGCGACCACCGGGGCGAGCAGGACGGCGCGGGGCGCTCCGCCGCCGAGATCGACGGCGAGCAGGTCGGTCCCGGCGGAGGCGAGGATCTCGAAGCGTCCGGACACCCGGCCCATCCTACACCGACCCCGCCGCGCGTGCGCCTTCCCGGGCGGTCAGCTCTTCCCCCCGGCGCCGTCCAGGGCCCGCCCGACCCGCTCCGCCAGGCCCGGGGCGCCTGCCGGGGCGGCGCGCAGGTGCTCGCGCAGCGCCCGCACCGTGGCCCGCAGGTCGCCGCCGAACCGGGCGCACCCGTCGCAGCCGCGCAGGTGCATCTCGATCGCTGCGCGGACCTCCAGGCCGAGATCGTCGTCGAGGTAGTCGGACAGGCGCTCGAGCACCTGCCCGCAGGAGAGCCCGCCCAGGATCCGCTCGCCCTTCATGGCCCCACCTCCTCGACCGACCGGCCCAGGATGCCCTCGACCCGCGCCTTGAGCTCGAGCCGCGCCCGGTGCAGGCGGCTCTTCAGGGCAGCCAGGCCGATGCCCAGCGCCCGGGCGGCCTCCTCGCCGGACAGCCCCTCCACGTCGCGCAGCAGCAGCACCTCGCGCGACGCCGCCGGAATCGCGGCGAGCGCCGCGTCGAGGGCCCGGCCGACCTGGCGGGCGCCGGCGCGCTCGTCCGGGGACGGATCCCCGTCCGCGAGCGCCGCCGCGGCCTCCACCGGCTCGGTCCGGAGCGGCTCCCCCGAGCGACGGCGGTGGCGGCGGCGGCAGGCGTTCACCACGAGCTGGAAGATCCAGGTCCGCGCCGACGCGTCGCCGCGGAAGGTGGCGGCCCGCCTCCACAGGGCGAGCAGCCCGTCCTGGAGCGCGTCCTCGGCCTCGCGGGGGCCGCCGCAGGCCCGCAGGGCGAAGCGCTGGAGCGCCCCCTCGTGGCGGCCCACCAGCCGCGCGAAGGCGGCCCGGTCGCCCGCCGCCACCAGGCCGACGAGCGCCTCGTCCGTCTCGGCCGGCGCGGCCGTCTCTCCGCTGGATCGATCCACGCTCGCCTCCGGGCCTCCCTCCGGCCCGCGCCCGCTGGGAGTCCCGGGGCCCCGCGGAGGATTCGGGATGGTACCATGCGCGCCGTGCCGCGCGTCCGGGCCGTCGTCACCGATCTCGACAACACGCTCTACGCCTGGGTGGACTACATCGTGCCGAGCCTGGAGGCGATGGTGGCCTCGCTCGTCGCCACCACCGGGCTTCCCCGCATCCGGATCGTGCAGTCGCTCAAGGCCGTGTACTCGAAGTACGAGTCGAACGAGTACCCGTTCGCCATCCAGGAGTCGGAGATCTTCCGGCCCTACGAGGCCGACTTCGACTCCTTCAACGCCCTGGTGGTGGACCCGGCCCGCAGGGCCTTCCAGGCGGTCCGCGAGCGGACGCTGCGCCCCTACCCCGGCGTGCGCGAGACGCTCGAGGCCGTCCGGGCGCGGGGCCTCTCGCTGGTGGCGCTCTCCGACGCGCCCCGCAACGCCGCCGAGCTGCGGCTCAAGTGGCTCCGGCTCGACGGCCACTTCGACGCCCTCTACACCCTGTCCGGCTACCCGCTCCCGGAGAACGTGGACCCGGAGATCAAGCGCCGGGACGCGGCCGGCCACTACCGGTCCCGGGCCCGGGTGGTGGAGCTCCCCCCCGACGCCGAGAAGCCGAGCCCGAAGGGGCTCCGCCGGATCCTGGACGACCTGGGCCTCTCCGGCCCCGAGGTGCTCTACGTGGGCGACAGCGTGAAGAAGGACATGCCGGTGGCGCGGGCCTGCGGCGCCCTGGGGGTGTGGGCCGAGTACGGGACCTACGTGTCGGCCGAGTACCGCGACCGGCTGGCCGTCATCTCGGCCAAGTCGGTCACCCGCCGGCACGTGGCCGAGGAGACCACCGTGCGCTGGCCGCTCGCCATCTCCTCGTTCACCCAGGTGCTGGAGATCCTGGACGGCGCGCGCTGGTCGGCGCCGCGCGCCCGCGCTCGCGGGCCGGCGAGGCGGACCCCGCAGCCGGCCCGGAGCGGGCGGAGGAGGCGGCCGTGAGGATCGTGGCGCGCTATGCCGACCTGGCCGGGCGACGGGCCCTCGTGACCGGCGCCTCGAGCGGGATCGGCCTCGGGATCGCCGAGGCCTTCCTGGAGCAGGGCATGCGGATCGCAGTTCACTACCGGTCGAACCGCGCCGCCGCCGAGGCGCTGCGCGAGCGCTTCCCGGACCGGGCGGTCGCGGTGGGAGCCGATCTGGGGACCGAGGCCGGGTGCGTGCGGTGCGTGCGGGAGGCCGCCGCGGCCCTGGGCGGGCTCGACCAGATCGTGCACTCCGCCGCCATCTGGAACGAGGGGCCCATCGGCTCGATCTCGGCGGGCCAGCTCGAGGAGATCTTCCGGGTGAACGTCTTCAGCGCGTTCTACCTGGTGCGGGAGGCGGTCCCGCTGCTGGGGCGGACCGGGCGCGGGAACGTGGTCTTCCTCGGCTCGACCGCCGGCCAGCGGGGCGAGGCGCGCCACGGCCACTACGCGGCCACCAAGGGCGCGCTCCAGTCGCTGGCCATGAGCCTGGCGGTGGAGCTGGCGCCGGCCACCCGGGTGAACGTCGTCTCGCCGGGCTGGGTGCGGACGCCCATGGCCGAGGCGGAGCTGGCCGAGGTGGGCGCCGCCATCGCCGGGGCGCTGCCCAACCGGCGGGTGGGCGAGGTGGAGGACGTGGTCCACGCCGTGCTCTACCTCGCCAGCGAGGCCTCGGCGCACCTCGTGGGCGAGGACCTCTGCGTCTCGGGCGGCGCGCTGCTGGTCGTCCCGCGCGGGCAGGTCGTGGCGCGGGAGTGAAGGCGGCCTGCGGCGGCCTGGCGTGGCCCCGCCCGCCGGGCTATGAAGCGGCCATGCGCTTCCGACACCACGTCTTCGTCTGCGAGAACCGCCGCCCCGACGACGACCCGCGCGGCTGCTGCGCGGCGAAGGGGAGCGAGGCGATCCGGGCGGCGCTGAAGGACGAGCTGGCCCGGCGCGGCCTGAAGAGGCAGGTCCGGGCGAACGGCGCGGGCTGCCTCGACGCCTGCGCCGACGGCCCGACGGTGGTGGTCTACCCGGAGGGCGTCTGGTACGGCGGCGTCACCGCCGCGGACGTGCCGGAGATCGTGGAGAGCCACCTCGTGAACGGGAGGCCGGTGGAGCGGCTCCGGCTGCGGAAGCTGGAGGGCGGGGAGTAGCCCGCGCTCAGTTCGGCCGGGCCGGGCGGGCCCGCAGCGAGGCGAGCACCGCCCGCACCTCGTCGGCGTCGAGCGCGCCGGGCGCGGCCTCGAGGTAGGCGGCCAGGTCGCGTGCCGCCGGGCCGGCCGCGCCGAGCCGGGCGGCCACCAGGCCCCGGTCCCGGACCTCGGCCGCCTGGTTCGGCGCCAGCATCAGGATCCGGTCGATCACCCAGTAGGCGCGCACGTCGTCTCCCCCCTCGACGTAGATGGACTTCAAGTTGTGCAGCATGCGTCCCAGGATCTGCCGCGGCGTCACGGCGACGAGGTAGCGCGGGTCGAAGGGGCGGTCGCCCGAGACGGCCCGGAAGCGCGAGACGCACTCCTCGGCGGTGAGGGCCTCGCCTCCGTTGAAGGCGTCCACGAAGACCTCGACGCCCGAGGGGGAGACGTACTTCGAGAGGAAGTGGCCGGGGAACCCCACCCCCTGGAGCGGGAGGCCCGCCCGACGCGCCACCTCCATGTAGACGAGCGAGAGCGTGATGGGGATGCCGAGCTTCCGGGAGAGGACCTCGTTCAGGTAGGAGTTGCGCGGGTCCTGGTAGCTGTCGCGGTTGCCGCGGAAGCCCTCCTCGCCGGCGAGGACGGCGCGCAGCGCGGGGAGGAGGGTGGCCGGGCGGGGGCGGTCGCCCGCGGCCGCGCGCACGCGGGCGGCGAGGGCGTCGAGGGTCCGCAGCGAACCGGCCGGATCGAGGCCCGGGTACTCCTCCTCGGCGATGGCGAGCGCCGCCTCGTCGAGCGGCACCTCGGGGCGCCCGAGCAGCTCGGCGAAGCGCGCCCGGGCGCGGCTCTCGAGGGGGGATCCGGTCATGGCACCCGCGCCGCCAGGTCCTCGTGGAAGCGCCGCTCCCGCCGGGCGAGCTCGTGGGCCAGCTCCAGGGCCGGCGCGGGAAGGCCCGCCCCGGGCTCCCCGGCCGCGGCGCGGAAGGCCGCTGCCAGGCGCGACCAGCCTGCGGCGATCTCCTCCATGGCTCGGCGCAGGCCGAGGCCGGCCAGGGCGGGGACGGCCTCCTCCGCCTCGCCGAGGAAGAGGGCGTACATGCGCCGGAAGAGGCCGCCGCCGGTGCCGCGCTTCTCGATCACCTGGAAAGCGTAGCGGAAGCACCAGGCCCGGTCCTCCTCGTCGCGCGCCGCGCCGGGCCAGCCGGACAGCTCGCCGGCGAACCGCTCGAGGGCGGAGACGCCCGCGATGCCGTCCACCTCGAGCAGCATGTCCCGGGACTGCCGCCGGAGGGCGTCGCGGATCGCCTCGCCGAGGGGACGCGGGCGCGCCGGCGCGTCCACCTCGAGCCAGGGGTGGCCCGGCTGGCCGAAGGGCGGGGCGAGCGAGGCCCGGGCCCGTCCGAGTGCCTCGAGCGACACCTCCTCCAGGCCGGGGCGGTCGGTGTCGGCCACGAGCGCGATCCCCCTCCCCTCGTCGTGGCCGGCCAGCACCACCCGGTGTCCGCCGAACGGGGTCCGGGAGCGCCAGTAGGGAAGCTCGGCCAGGTCGGTGGCCAGGATGGGCGCGATCCCGCGCGCCAGGGCGCCCTTGACCCCATCCCAGGCCCGGGCCGGGTCGTCCTCGGTCCGCTCCCGCACCGGCGCGCCCAGGACCTCGCAGGCGGTGCGCTCGAGGTGGGCGGAGCGGCCCTGGAAGAGGTGCGAGGGAGAGAGCGCCGGCGAGGCGACGTAGAAGAAGCCGAGCCCCGCCCCCAGGCCGAAGGCCATCGGCTCGGAGAGGTCGAGCCCGCGGGCGCGGAGCGCGTCGGCCAGGGCCGTCGAGCCGCAGTGCACCCCCGGGCGGTGCTCGAAGGCGGGCAGGATCACAGGGGTAAGTATAGCGGCCGGGCGCCCGGAAGCCCCTTGACGGGCGCGCGGCCGTTCTCTAGATTCGCCGCCCTGCCATTCCCCAGTAGCTCAGTTGGCAGAGCAGCGGACTGTTAATCCGCGTGTCCGTGGTTCGAGTCCACGCTGGGGAGCAGTCTTGACGGGCCCTTCGCGCGAGCGGAGGGCCCGTTCTGCTTCTCGGTTACCCAGCCGTTACCCCGGCAGGTGCTCGCACCGCCTCGCGAAGCGACGTCGAACGTGACATCGGCGACCGACCTCAGCGAGACGCAACCCACGCCTTCTCATCCACTGTGAGCGGAATACCCTGCGCACCGCACCACTCCTCCCCTTTCCCGTCGCGGTCCGCACGTTGCCGCCCGGGGTCCGGCCCCCATCCCAGGTCTCCACGCGCGCCGTGATTCCCAGGCGGCGGGCTTCGCGTTCCAGCGTGCCAGGCGCAGCGCCGATTGCGCGACGTTCGATCGGGTGTGGTCGTTCCTGGCTAGCCGTCGGGTGCAGAGACCCGACCCCCGCTCATCCCGGTCACCGCTCGCGCCCGGGCGCCACGCAGGAACATCCGCCGGATCCAGGCGCTGAACGGACCGATGCTCAGCCAGTAGGCGCTGAACGCCGCCCGCTGTCCGGGCACTGGCGCGTGGACCCAGGTCTCCGTCCACAGGCGGGAGCCCCCGGGCACCGGATCCGCGCGGAAGTTGGCCAGGGCCGCCATCCTTCCTTGCGCCAGCGCCTCGCGGAACCTGCCAGGCGTATCCGGGATGGACCGCGGGAGGGTGTCGCGGCGCCACTGCCAGAAAGGGCCGACGACCCCGGTCACGACCTCTCGGCCTCGCTCCTCCTCGAGGAGCAGGAACGGCCAGGTGCTGAAGAACTGGAGGAGCGTCGTGGCGCCACCCGCCGGCGTCGAGAGCCCGCGCAACGTGAAGAGCACGCGGACCATCGGAACGTCACGGAGACGCAGACCGGTGACGCCGGCCAGGGCATCCGCAGGGGGAAGCGGCACGTCGATGGTGTGGCGCTCCAGCATCCAGGCGCCTCGCGGCAGCCATCCGTCGAGTCGAGCGGGATCGCGCGCGACCGAGCCACGCCGGTAGGGCCAGATCACGTCGTGCTCCCACGCGGCGTGCGGCTCTTGCCCGTCGCCTGGCCCTCCACGCTGGAGATGGTT
The DNA here is from genome assembly GCA_035466675.1 of Anaeromyxobacteraceae bacterium. Lineage (GTDB taxonomy): Bacteria > Myxococcota > Myxococcia > Myxococcales > Anaeromyxobacteraceae > Anaeromyxobacter. The sequence continues at coordinate 8,192 of DATIUR010000345.1, forward strand.
TCCACCAGATCCTCGAGGGCGCGGGCAAGCCGCGCGCGGTCCCCGGGCGAGAGCCTTCCCAGGATCTTGCCGTAGTTCTTCACGATGCCCTGGCGGATGCGCCCGAGCAGCCGCTCCCCCGCGCGGGAGAGGCGGATGGCCACCGCCCGCCGGTCGCCCCTCGCGGTCTCGCGCTGCACCAGACCCGCCTTGGTCAGGCGCTCCACCATCTCGGAGGCGGAGCTGGCCGCGACCCGCAGGTGGCGGGTCAGGTCGCCGAGCGAGCACGGGCCGAGGTCGCTCACGGTGAGGAGGGTCTTGTACTGGTTGTAGGTGAGGTCCCCCTCGCCCGGCAGCACGTCGCGCAGGCGGCTCATCGAGCGCATCAGCGCGGGGTACAGCTCGGCGATGCGATCCAGCTCCCTCACGGTCTTCCTCTCTCCTTCCATCGGCTTCCGCATTTTCCGTATACCGAACTGTTCGTATACCGAATTATCTTCCCGGTCCGATGGCCTGTCAAGCCGTCACGGTCATCGGCCTGGATCCCCGGGCCGCCCGGCGGCATCCTTGTCGCGCGCGGGCGACACGCCTACTGTTGGTCCCGATGCGACTCCTGCTCCTCGGCGGGAGGGCAGCGGCAGGATCGCCCGGCGCGACGTCGCCAGGAGGCAGGACGGGATGAAGGCCGCATACGTTCCGAGGTACGGTCCGCCCGAGGTGGTCGAGATCCGCGACGTGCCCACACCCGCGCCCGCGGCGGGCGAGATCCGGATCAGGGTCCTCGCCACCGCGGTGACCGCAGGCGATTGGCGCGTGCGAAGCGGCGTCCTGCCGCGAGGCTTCGGAGCGCTCCGCGGGCTCGTCCTCGGCTTCGGCGGACCGCGAAAGGCCGTCCTCGGCACCGACGCAGCCGGCGTCGTGGAAATGCTCGGCGAGGGGGTCACGCGGTTCGAGGTCGGCCAGCCGGTGGTCGCGTTTCCCGGCAGCGCGCTCGGCGGCCACGCGGAGCTCCTCGTCATGCCGGCGGATGGTCGCGTCGTCCGCAAGCCCTCGAACCTCACCTTCGAGGAGGCGGTCTCGTTGCCGTTCGGGGGCATGACGGCGCTCGATTTCCTCCGTCGTGGCGACGTGAGAGCCGGCGAACGCGTCCTCGTGAACGGCGCATCCGGAAGCGTGGGCACGGCGGTCGTCCAGCTCGCGAAGCACCTCGGGGCGCACGTGACGGCGGCGTGCAGCGCTGCGAATGCCCATCTCGTGCGGTCGCTCGGCGCCGACGAGGTCGTCGACTACGCGGCGACCGACCTCGCGTCGGGCGAGGCGCAGTTCGACGTGATCGTCGACACCGTGGGCAATGCTCCCTACTCCCGCGTGAAGCGCGTCCTCGCGCCCGGGGGGCGGCTGCTCGCCGTCCTCGCCGATCTGCCCGCCACGCTGGGCGCGCCCTTCGTCCGCGGCCCGCGCAAGCACCGCGTCATCGCCGGGCCCGCCGCCGAGAAGGTCGAGGATCTCGCGGCTCTCGCCGAGCTCGCGGCCAAGGGGACGCTCCGCCCCGTCATCGACCAGCGTTTCCCCTTCGAGCGCATCGCCGACGCCCACCGGGTCGTCGACTCGAGAAGGAAGAAGGGGAGCGTCGTCGTGACGCTCGACCCCCGCGCCGCCGCACCGTGAGGCAGCGGCGTACGAGCGTCGAGGCATCATGCTTCGCCAGGAGGTCGCCGGCGATCCCTCCTCGCGTGTCGAGCCGGGACGACCTGGAACGCCCCGGCGGGGATCACCTTGCCGTTCACGACCACGTCGACGTCGTGACGACCCGGGCGCGGCTTGCGCGTCGTGTGGACGGCCAGGGACACGTGGGTGGCGAGATCGCACGTCCCGCGGGCGGGCAGCTCGATGCGATTCAGCTTGAACACCTTCGGCGAGCCGTTGCCGTTCGACTTCACGAACTGGACGCGGAGGTCGACCAGCAGGTCCTGCGCCACCCGCGTGGTGCTGCGCACGGTGAACCGGACGGCAACCCGGCCCCCGATCGCCACCCGCCTCGGCTCGAATCGGACCTTCTCGATCGCGATCGAAGGCTGCTTCCCGAAGCCGAGAAGCCGGAGCGCTCCCGGCTCGCCGCGCTTGACCGCGCTCCGCAGCGCGTGCTCGACGAGCGCGCGGCGCTCGGCCGACGCGTCCTTCAGCCACCGGGCGCAGGTGTCGAACAGGAGCTTCGGGTGGACCTTTCCGAGGTCGTTGAGGTTGTTCGCGGCGCTCCGGCGCACGAGCGTGGTCGGGTCGTCCTTGAGCAGCTCGAGGAGCTCGAGCACCCGGGCCGGGTTCCGGTCGAGCCACGCGACCCGCATCGCCCAGGGCAGCCGGAGCCGCGTGCCCTCCGAGACGAGCCTTCTCACGTGCGCGCTCGGGTCGCGCGCCCAGCCCCGGAGGACGGCCAACGTGCGTTCCGGATCCCTGGCGATGAACGGCCGGATGCTGCCTTCGGCGCTGAACCGTTTCGTCAGCTCGTATTGCGCCTGCATGGACAGGTCGAAATGGTCGAGCCCGCGCTCCGCGACGAAGAGAACGTGTGGCAGGTAGAAGAACGGCGCCATCCCCACGCCCACGAGCTCATCGGTCGCGTGTTCGGGTCCGAGGGAGCGGAGGAGCACGTCGATCGCGTCGGGGTACGCGGCCGGGAGGTGCTTCGCGAGCGCGGCCGCGATGCGCCTGCCGCGATCGAGGAGCTCGAGCTCGTCGAGGCCGGCGGTCGCGTCCTCCATGAATGCCCGAGACGCGAACGCGGGCTCGACGCGCGCGATGTCGTCCGCGAGCCTGCGGACGAGCGCCGGAGAGAAGAAGGTCTTCAGAGGCTCGCCCATGTTCCCAGCGGCGCTTCCGGTGACGACGTCCCGACCTCGGCGGGGGCGCAGTGACGAGGGAACGGCTCTGGCAGCACCCGTGTTTCGACTATCCCAGGACCCTGACGGATCTTCCATCGTTGTCGCGCCCCGACCGGTCGGTTCGACCGCCGATTCGGTCCGCGTGGAGGGGCGCGAGGAGAGGGAGCACGGTGCCGAAACAAGGCGAGGAGCCCGGCCAGGGACCCCGGCTCTACCGCGAGCTGACGGTCACGGCCTTCGAGCACACTGCCCCGGGCGGGGTCGCCCTGTTCCAGCCGGACTTCGTCGCGGAGACCTTCGTGCCGGGCACCGAGACGGACCAGGGGGCATGACGTGAGCGCGCCCAGCCCGCGCCTCCGGGAGATCTTCTTCGAGGTCTACGAAGCTCTGCCGCGGCAGGGACCGGGGAGCCGCGCCTGCGCCGAGCGGGCCCTCGGGCTGTGCCGCGACCTGCCACGGACGCCGGCCGTGCTCGACCTCGGATGCGGCGTCGGCGGGCAGACCCTCCATCTCGCCGAGCTCACCCGAGGCTCCATCGTCGCCGTCGACAGCCACGCGCCGAGCATCGAGCGGCTGCGGGCCACGGTCGGCGGGCGCGGACTCGGTGGAAGGGTGCGGCCCGTGGTCGGCGACATGGCCCGGCCCGAGATGGAGCCCGGGAGCTTCGATCTCGTCTGGTCCGAGGGGGCGCTCTACAACGTCGGCATCGAGAACGCCCTGCGGATCTGCCACCGGCTGCTGCGCCCCGGCGGCTACCTCGCCTTCACAGACGCGGTCTGGCGCAAGGAGAACCCCCCGCCCGAGGTCAAGGCGAGCTTCGATCTCGACTACCCGACCATGGGCAGGGTCCCCGACGTCCTGGCGGCGATCGGCGGGACCGGGTTCTCGCTCGTCGGCCACTTCACCCTGCCGGACGAGGCCTGGTGGGACGACTTCTACGGGCCGATGGAGCGACGCGTCGAGGAGCTTCGCGGCAGGTACGCCGGTGATGCCGAGGCGCTCCGCATCCTCGACCAGCTGGCGCAGGAGCCCGCGATGCACCGCCGGCACTCGGACCATTACGCCTACGAGTTCTTCGTGGCGCGCCGCGGGTAGGATGACGGTCGGCATGCGGGCCACCGGGGCGGAGGCGTCGACGCGGAGCGCGAGCCACCTCCGACGACGGAGGCTGTACGTGGTCGCGCCGACGCGCTGATCTCCGCGTCGGCTGAGACGCGGGTGGGTCCCTACACCTCTCGTTCTCTCGACCACGCCAGGATTCGCTCTGCCACGCTCTGCCATCGTGCCTCGAGCATGCTGTCGTGCGCCACATCGGGGATGATCTCGCACCCCGTGTGGTAGGCACGCGCCGTCGCCTCGATCTCCCCGCGCTCGAGCATCTTGTCCCGCCCGGCGCCCAGGACGAGCAGGGGAGACTTCACCTTCATGGGCTTCGGCCGATCCAGCGCCACCATGTCCAGAAGAGCCATGTAGGACTCGTCCTGCATCAGTCTCCAGTAGGCTCGCACTTCCTCGTCGGGAAGATCGGCCGAGAAGAACGCCTCGCGCGCCATTTCGGGAGTGGCGATCACGGACCGTAGGCTGAGCGTCAGGTTGGTCTTCGCGAAGGCGAGCGGACGCCGCCGGGCGATCTTGAGGAACGTCCCCAGGAGCCCGGAAGGCGGTGGCGAGGACAGCAGCACGGCTCCGGGAGCGTCATGCCCCTCGAGGTACTTCTGGATGACGAATCCACCCATGGAGTGGCCGACCAGGATGGGCGGCCGGGGCAGCTGGCGAACCGCATCCGCGACGTCCTCGACGTAGTCGGCGATCCGTGTCCAGCGCAGTCCGTCCCGTCCCTCGCTGTTCCCGTGCCCGCGCAGGTTGACGGCATGAGCCGAGAACCCGTGCTGCGCGAAGTAGTCGAGAAAGTGCACGTCCCAGCACCAGGCTCCGTGCATCATCCCGTGCACGAAGAGGAGCGGCGTCGGGTGCCGGCTTCCGGCGGGTTGCCTGGAGACGATCTCCAGCCTTCTCGCGGCTTGGTGTGCGCTCGCCTGCATCTCACGCTCCTTCGGCCCCGGCACCCTTCCGTGCCAGGAAGGGAGCCGTGATCGCGAGAGCTCCGATGACCATGGCGAGGCCG
>DATIUR010000346.1:0-17630 GCA_035466675.1 Anaeromyxobacteraceae bacterium
TACAAGGTCTCCGACTACGTCGTGCGGCACGTCGCGGCGCAGGGCGTGACGCACGTCTTCGAACTCGCCGGGGGCATGCTCGCCCACCTGCTCGACTCGGCGAGCCGCCTCGGCGCGGTGAAGCTCGTGTCGATGCACCACGAGCAGGGCGCCGGCTTCGCCGCCGAGGGCTTCGCCCGCGTCCGCGGCGTACCAGGCGTGGCGCTGGCCACGAGCGGGCCGGGAGCGACGAACCTGCTCACCGCGGTCGGATCGTGCTACTTCGATTCGACGCCTGCGGTCTTCATCACCGGACAGGTGAACCGCAACGAGCTGAAGGGCGACCGGCCCATCCGGCAGCTCGGGTTCCAGGAGACGGACATCACCTCGGTGGCGCGGCCGATCACCAAGGCCACCTGGCAGGTCGCGGATCCGGCCCGGATCGGGGAGGTGCTCGATCGGGCCTTCGACACCGCGCTCTCGGGGCGCCCTGGACCGGTGCTGGTCGACATCCCGATGGACGTGCAGCGGTGCGTCGTGCCGTTGCCCGAGCCCACCCGGCGCGCGCTTCCGACACCGGACGCGTCGAGGGTGCGCAGCGCCGACGTGGACGCCGTCGTGACGCTGCTCTCGCGCGCGGAGCGCCCGCTCGTCCTGGTGGGGGGTGGGGTCCGCGCCGGGCGCGCCGGCGACCCGTGTCGCCGCGCGCTCGAGCACCTCGGGGTCCCGGTGGTTCGCTCCCTGATGGGGCTCGACGTCCTTCCGCACGGCCATCCGCTCGAGTTCGGGATGATCGGCTCGTACGGGAACCGATGGGCCAACTTCGCTCTCGGCGAATGCGACGCCCTACTCGTCGTCGGAAGCCGCCTCGACATCCGGCAGACGGGAACCGACGTCGAGGGCCTCGCGCGCCGCCCCATCGTCCACGTGGACGTCGACCCGGGCGAGATCGGCAACCGCGTGCGGGTGGAGCGCGCCGTGATCGCCGGCGCGGCCGACTTCTGCGAGGCGATCGCCCTGGCGCCGCGCCCGCGCGGCGATCGCACCGCCTGGGTCGGCCGCCTGGCGGAGCTGCGGGCCCGCTGGCCGGACACCTCGGAGCTGAAGGACCTGCCTGGCCTCAACCCGAACGTATTCCTCCGCCGCCTCGCCGCGGCCAGCGGTCCGGCGGCGGCGTTCGTGGTGGACGTCGGGCAGCACCAGATGTGGGCGGGCCAGAGCCTCGCGTTCGGCGACGGCCAGCGGTTCCTCACCAGCGGCGGCATGGGGGCGATGGGCTTCGCGCTGCCCGCCGGGATCGGCGCGGCCATCGCGAGCGCACGTCCGGTCGTGGTCGTCGCGGGAGACGGCGGCTTCCAGGTCAACATCCAGGAGCTGCAGACGGTGGTGCGCAACCGGCTCCCGATCAAGATGGTCGTGCTGAACAACCGCGCCCACGGGATGGTTCGCCAGTTCCAGGAGAGCTACTTCGAGAGCCGCTACCAGTCGACGGTCCTCGGCTACGACGCTCCCGATTTCGCGAAGCTCGGCGCCGCCTACGGGGTGGCTTCTCGCCGACTGGAGACGGAGGACGCGGGGAGCGGCGCCGAACTGGATCGGGCCGTGGTGGAGGGGCTCGCCTTCCTCTGGCGCGATCCGGCGGAGCCGGCGCTCCTCGAGGTTGGGGTCCCGCAGGCGGCGAACGCCTACCCGAAGCTCGCGTTCGGTCGGGCCATCACCGAGATGGAGCCGATCGCCAAGCCCCTCGACATGGAAGGGACGTGACCTTACGGAGGGTTGGCGGGTAGCACCGGCCACCCGTTGCTGCTACTCACTCCTACCATGGCCACCAAGCCCTCCCGAGATCTCGAGACGTTCCCGAATCCCCGCCCGGAGCGGCCCTACGAGATCTCCATGGAGTGCCCGGAGTTCACCTGCGTCTGCCCCAGGACCGGACAGCCGGACTTCGGCACCATCCGCATCCGCTACGTGCCCGGCCAGCTGTGCGTGGAGCTGAAGAGCCTGAAGCTGTACCTGTGGTCCTTCCGCGACGAGGGCCACTTCCACGAGGCCGTCACGAACCGGATCTGCGACGACCTGGTGCGTGCCCTCGACCCGCGCTGGATCGAGGTGGTGGGGGACTTCGCCGTCCGGGGCGGGATCCACACGGTGGTCACCGCCCGGCACGGGGAGCGCCCGGTAGACCGGTAGTCCGAGGTGCGGCGGACGGCGCCTCGAACCTCGCCTCGGATCGCGCCGTGCCGGGGTAGAATCCCGCCCCGGTGACGGAAGCCGCCCCTGCCGCCCCGGCCACGTTCGAGCCCACGGCGCTGATCGGCCAGGTTCTCGACGGCCGCTACCTGCTCTCCGCCCACCTCGCCACCGGCGGGATGGGGGCGGTGTTCCGCGCCCAGCACGTGTACATGCGCAAGGACCTCGCCATCAAGGTCCTGCGCCCCGACCTCTCCGTGTCGTCCGACCTGGTGGAGCGCTTCCGCCGGGAGGCCGAGATCATCGCCGCGCTCGAGCAGGAGAACATCGTGCGCGTCACCGACTTCGGCCGGAGCCCCGAGGGCTACCTGTTCCTGGTGATGGAGCTCCTCGAGGGCGAGAGCCTCTTCGAGCGCCTCCGCCGCGAGGGCGCCATGGCCCCCCTGCCGGCGGTGGAGATCCTCTGGCAGGTGTGCGCGGCCCTCGAGGCGGCGCACGCGCGCGGCGTGGTCCACCGGGATCTCAAGCCCGAGAACGTCTTCCTGGCCCGCATGCCCGACGGCCGCGAGGTGGCGAAGATCCTCGACTTCGGCATCGCCAAGATCGGCGACCCGACCAGCGCCTCGTCCACCGCGGCCGGGATGGTGGTGGGCACGCCGGAGTACCTCTCCCCGGAGCAGGCCCTGGGCGGCGAGGTGGACACCCGGGCCGACCTCTACTCGGTGGGCCTCATCGCCTGGCGCATGCTGGTGGGCCGCCATCCCTTCAAGGCGGGCGACCCGCGCGCGCTGCTCATGATGCAGGCCACCCAGGCGGTGCCGCCCCTCACCGACGAGCGGCCCGAGCTGGCCGAGCTCCCGGGCCTGGTGGCGGCGGTGGCGCGCGCCTGCGAGAAGGACGTCGCGCAGCGCTACCAGAACGCCGGCCAGATGAAGCTCGACCTGGCCGCCGCGCTGCCGGGCTTCGTGCCCCCCCCGGTCACGACGCCGGCCCCGCCGGGCGCGACGCCCCGGCCGCGCGGTGCGACGCCGATGCCGATGGCGCCCCTCCCTCCCGGCATCCCCCCGCTGGTGGGCAGCCCCGCGCCGCGCCCCCTCGGGCCCCTCCCGCCGGTCGTGCCGGCCGTCTCGCCGGTGGCGCCTTCGGCCGCGCCGGCGCCGCAGGGCACCCTCGACCTCGCCCCGCCCTCGATCTCCCGGCCCGGAGAGACGCTCACGCCCACCCTGACGCCGAACTGGCGCATCCGGCGCGACCTGGCCGTGGCGCGCGCCCGGGCGCTCTCGCTGCTCGGCCGCGAGGCCCTGCGGGGCCTGGCCCTCCGCCTGGTCGGCTTCGTGCGGGCGCGGCCCGGAACGGCGGCCGGCATCGGCGCCGGCGGGCTCGCCATCGTCGGCCTCGTCGTGGCCTCGCTGGCGGCGACCGGCAGGACCGCCGCCGACGCCCGGGCGCTGCTCGACGCCGGCCGCCCCGGCGACGCGCGCCTCGTCCTCCAGCGCGCCATCGCGCGCCGGCCCGAGGATCCCGAGCTGCGCCTGCTCCTCGGCCGGGCGCTCCACCGGATCCCGGGCGAGCAGGCCGCCGCCATCGAGGCCTACGCCGCCGCCCTGGAGCGCGGCCCCCTTCCGCCCGAGGCCGTCACCGACCTGGTGGCCGACCTGGCCGCGGAGCGGAGCGTGGCGGATCGAGCCGGGCGGCTCCTCCTCCGGATCGGCGACGCGTCGCTCCCCGCCCTGCTCCCCGCCGCCACGGAGGCGCCCGGGGTGCAGCGGCTGCGCGCCCTCTCCCTGGCCCGCGACCTCGGGGCGGAAGAGAAGGTGAACCGCGTGGCGGCCTACGGGGCGCTCCTCTCCGACCCCGACTGCGAGATCCGGCGCGCCGCGGCCCGGCGCCTCGGCGAGATCGGGCACGCCGACGCCCTGCCGCAGCTCCGGGAGCTGGCCGCGGCCAGGCGGGAGAGGAAGAAGGGCTTCTTCGGAGGGGTCGAGCTCGTCCCCCTCTGCGGCGCACCGGAGGCGGCCGAGGCGGTCCGGCGGATCGAGGCCGCCCGGACCCCCTGACGGCGGGCCGGCGCATCCTCCGCGGCGCGCGCACCCGGGGCATGTTAGAGAAGCGCCCCGTCGGAGGTACCCATGGCGAAGCGTGCGGACGGGCTCCCCGTGAGGCTGGCGGGCGCCGACCCGCGGCGGATCGAGGCGGCGCTGCTGGCCGTGCCCGTCCACGTCGAGGACCTGGAGGGGCGCGCGGCGGGCCTGCTCGCGGCCCTGGACGCGGCGCTCGGAGGACACCTCCTGGCCGCGGCCCGCGCGGAGCGGTTCGAGGGCAAGGCCGACCAGCAGCTCTCCCTCGCCACGCTCGGGAAGGCGCGGGCGGAGCGCCTGCTCCTCCTGGGCCTGGGCCCGCGGGCCGGGAACGGGGGCCCGTTCGGACGGAGCGGCCACGAGCTCCTCCGGACGGCGGCCGGCAAGGCCGGGCGCGCCGCCGCGAAGCTCGGCGGCGGGACCCTCGCCCTGGCCCTGCCGGAGACGGACCCGGCCGACCTGCCGGCCGCCGCGCGGGCCGTGGTCGAGGGCGCCCTGCTGGGCGGCTACCGGTTCGAGCGGTACCGGACCGAGGCCCGGACCGAGAGCCCGCCGGGCCCGGACGAGGTGGTCCTGGCGGTGCCGGCCGGCTCGGAGCGCTCGCGGGAGCTGAAGGCGGAGGTCGAGCTGGGACGGGCCGTGGCGGGCGCGGTGGCCTGGGCCCGCGACCTCGTCAACCTGCCGCCGGCCGACTGCACGCCGAGCGCGCTGGCCGACGCGGCCCGGGCCATGGCCCGCGCCTGCGGCCTCTCCGTGGAGGTGCGGGGCCCGAAGGAGATCGAGGCCCTGAAGATGGGGATGTTCCTGGGCGTGACCCGGGGATCGGCGGAGCCCCCGCGGCTCGTGAAGGTGAGCTTCGTCCCGAAGGGCGCGGCGGGGCGCAGGCCGCCCCTCGTGCTGGTGGGGAAGGCCATCACCTTCGACTCGGGCGGGCTCTCGCTCAAGCCCACCGACGGCATGCTCACCATGAACACCGACATGGCCGGGAGCGCCGCCGTGCTGGGCGCCATGCGCGTGGTGGCCTCGCTCCGGCCGCCCTTCCCGGTCCACGGCGTGCTGGGCGCCTGCGAGAACATGCCGGGGGGCCGCGCCTACAAGCCCTCGGACATCCTCACCGCCCACGACGGGCAGACGGTGGAGGTGACCAACACCGACGCGGAGGGGCGCCTCGTCCTGGGCGACGTGCTCGCCTGGGCCCGCCAGGCGCTCTCCCCGGCGGCGATGGTGGACGTCGCCACCCTGACCGGCGCCTGCGTCGTCGCCCTCGGGCCGACCACCGCCGGCCTGTTCGGGCCGGACGGGAAGACCGTCGACGCGGTCCTGGCGGCGGCCCGCGCCGCGGGCGAGGAGGTCTGGCGCATGCCCCTGGTCGAGTCGCTCCGGGAGCAGGTGAAGGGGGAGCGGGCGGACATGAAGAACGCCGGCGAGCGGGCCGGGGGCTCCATCTCGGCGGCGCACTTCCTCCACGCCTTCGCCAGGGACACGCCCTGGGCCCACCTCGACATCGCCGGGCCCTCCCACGCCACCAAGGAGCGCGGGTACGTGGCCAAGGGCGGGACCGGCTTCGCGCTCCGGACGCTGGTCGAGCTGGTCCGGTCGTGGAAGCCGTAGACGACCAGTCACCATCCGCCGGCAAGCGTCTCCGACGCGGCGCGGACCAGCCCGGGCCCGCGCGCTTGCTCACCGGGGCGTGGACCGTCGCCGCGCCGGCGACCGCAGCCGCCTGCCGGACAGGGACCCGCGGGGGGCGCTGCCCGAGGCGCGGAGCGTTCGAGCGCGGGAGGGCTTCTTCGGTCGGGGCTCGGACCGGCAGCGGCGCCGGTCCAGCCGCTGCGATCCGGCCGCACCGGAGCGGGCTGGCAGGGCGTCGATGCCGGCGGGAGCGGACGGGATCGGCGACCGCACGGCGACGGGCGAGTCGCGGAGCGCCGAGGGGAACGCCTCCCCCGCGGGGCCCGTGGGTGGAACCTGCGCTTCCGTGATCCCGAATCGCGCACCGTCGTGTGGCGGCCCTCGCGGGCCTTGGGACGGAGGGCGATCGGGGCTAGGGTTCCCCCGTGGACCTGGTCGAGGAGCTGTCCCGCACGCTGCGCCCGGCCGCCGGCGGCATCCCTCTCGTCTCGACCGGCCGCGCCCGGCAGCTCGCCCTGCAGCGCCTGCTGTACGGCGCCGCCGGCGGGGCGGAGGTGGAGGCGCGCTGGCGCGAGGACCTGGCCGCGGCGGCCGGCGCCCGCGCCGTCCTGCTGGGCGTCCCGTCCGACGTGGGGGCGGGCTACCGGCGGGGCGCGAACCTCGGCCCCTGGGCCCTCCGCGAGCGGCTCGTCCTCGACGATCCGGGATGGCCGGCCCGGACCCGGGCGGCGGGCCTGGTGGACCTGGGCGACGTCCTGGCGGTGCCGCAGCTCCACCACGACGAGATGCTGTCGGAGGAGCAGCTCGAGCGGAGCCGGCGGGCGCTCTACCCCGACCTCCCGGCGGCGGAGGCCGCGAAGCTGCCCGTCTCGCCGCTCTCCATCGCGGAGCGGGCCCTCTCCCGGGTGCTGGCGGCGAACCCCGGCGTCCGCGTGCTCGTCCTGGGCGGCGACCACTCCGCCGCCTGGCCGGCGGTGAAGGCCCTGGCGGCCGCCCGCCCCGGCCTCGGCATCGTCCAGGTCGACGCGCACACCGACCTGCTCGAGGAGCGTCTGGGCGTCCGGATCTGCTACGGCACCTGGTCGTTCCACGCCAACGAGCTGCTGCGCCGCGGCGGCCGCCTGGTCCAGGTGGGCGTGCGCGCCTCCCGGCACGACCGCGGCCACTGGGAGTCCCGCCACGGCGTGCGGCAGGTGTGGGCGGACGAGGTGAGCCGGGATCCGGCCGCCGCGGCCGACGCGGTCCTGGCCGCCGTCCGGGCGGCCGGCGTCCGCGAGGTGTACTTCTCGAACGACGTGGACGGGACGGACGAGCGGTTCGCCGACGCCACCGGGACGCCGGAGCCGGGCGGGCTCCACCCCGACTTCGTGGTCGGCCTCCTCCGCCGGCTCGGGCGGGAGGTGGGGCTCGCCGGCGGCGACGTGATGGAGCTCGCGCCCGGGATCGGCCGGACGCCGGAGAGCTCGGCCGCCACGGTCGCGCTCGCGGCCCGCTACCTGCGGGAGACGGTGGAGGCGGCGCTGGGCGGCCCCGGGGCGCTCGGGTAGGGAAGACACGAAGCCCCGGATCCTCGCGGACCCGGGGCAGCAGGTGGTCGATCTTCCGGCGGGGCTCGCTATGCCTCGTGCGCCCCGGCGGCCTCGGCCGGCTTCTTCATGGCGGCCAGCGCGCCCACCACCGCGCCCACGAAGGCGCCGCCCACCGCGAAGAGCGACCCGACCGCCGTCACGCCCAGCACCATCCCGAACACGATCAGCGCCCGGACCAGGAAGGTCGCCTCGAGCGGCGTCCCGAAGATCCCGCCCGCGAGCAGGACGCCCGCGTAGCCGCCGTAGAGGACCGCGGGGAGGAGCGCGATGGCGAGGAAGAGGGCGAGGCCGACGCCGGCACCGATGAGGGAGGGGAGCTTGTTCGTCCTGGTCGTCATGGTCTTTCTCCTTGTGGTCGGGGCCGTCCGTTCGGCCACCCGTTCCCTCCCTTCTGCACCTCGCTTGCCACCGGGCCGGGCCCGGGATTCCGGCAGCTTGCGCGCGGAGTCGTCGGGTTTCCCCGACGGGCCGGCGGCGCCCGCCGACGGACCCGCAGCGGCGGTTGCGCCCCGCGGCCCCGGAGGGATCCGCTCGCCTGGCCCCACCTGCCGCGCCCTTTGCGCCGGCGAGGCGTATCCGTTATAACGGACGCATGTCCGCCAACCCTCCCGTCCCCCTCGTCGACGCCCGCGCCGCGCGCCTCGCCCAGGCGCTGACCGCCGCCCTGGCCCTGGGCGCCGCCGCATCCGGGTCTCCCCTCCTGCTCGCGCTCGCCCTGGCTCACTGCGCCGCGAGCGCGCTGCTCGGCCGGCGCGGGAACCTGCCGGTGCTCGCCTTCGACGCGCTGCTGCGGCCCCGCCTCGGCGAGGCCCGCCTGGAGGACGCCCGCCCTCCGCGCTTCGCCTCGGCGGTGGGCGCGGCCCTGCTCGCGGCCGCCGCCGTCGCCTCCGCCGCGGGGCAGCCGATCCTGGCCCGGTCGCTCGCCGGACTGGTGGGGGGCCTCGCGCTCCTCGCCGCCGCCACGGGATTCTGCCTGGGCTGCTGGATCTACCGGCTCGCCGCGCCGCTCCGCGGCGTGCGGCCCGGCTCGCCCAGGCACATCGACCTCGCCGAGATCGGCGCGCCGGCCGCCGACGGCCTGGTGGTCGAGTTCACCCACCCGCTCTGCGCCGACTGCGTGGAACTGCACGCCCGCCTGGTCGGCTCCGGCCGCCGCGTCGTCCCGGTGAACGTGGCCGAGCGGCCCGACCTCGCCCGCAAGTACCGCGTGTCGGTGGTGCCGCTCGCCTTCGCCGTCCGTCCGGACGGCACGGTGGAGCGGCGGGTGCGCGGCTGACGCCGGCCCCGGCCCGATCCGCGCCGCCGGCAACGGTCGCCCTCGCGCCCCGGCCGCTCCGCTGCTACCCTCCGCGCGTGGACGCCTTCAAGCCGCACCTCGCGAACGTGGCCGCCTACCCCTACGAGGCGGTGGACGCCCGGATCAAGCTCGACCAGAACGAGAGCCCGGAGGACCTCCCGGCCGACCTCAAGGCGCGCGCGCTGGCCCGCCTGGAGAAGCTCCCCTGGAACCGCTACCCGTCCATGCACGCCGAGGAGGTGCGCGCGGCGCTGGCCCGCCACGAGTCCTGGCCCGAGGAGGGCATCGTCGTCTCGCCCGGGTCGAACCTGCTCATCCACGCGCTCGTCTCCGGCGCCCGCTCCGTGCTCGACACGGCGCCGGCCTTTCCCTACTACCGGGCCGCCGCCACCGCGCTGGCGGTGCCGCACCGCCCCGTCCGCCTGGGCGAGGGATTCGCGCTCCCGGTGGAGGGGCTCCTGGCCGAGATGGACCGCGGCCCGGGCGTCCTCTTCGTACCGAACCCGCACGGCCCGACCGGCCGGCTCTTTCCCCCGGCGGAGATCGAGGCGCTCGCCGCCCGGGCCGTGCAGCGGGGCTCGCTCCTCGTGGTGGACGAGGCCTACCACGCCTACTCCGGCACCGACTTCCGCCCGCTCGCCCGCTCGAACCCGCACGTCGCGCTCCTGCGCACCTTCTCGAAGTCCTGGCGGCTGGGCGGGATCCGCGCCGGCTACCTGCTCGGCTCGCCGCGGGTGGCGGCGGTGGTGCAGAACCTGCTCCCGCCCTTCGTCATCCCCGCGCACACCTCGGCCATCCTGCTCACCGTGCTCGAGTCGCCCGGCTACGTCGGGCCGCTCGTGGAGCGGACCCGGGCCGAGCGGGAGCGGCTCTTCGCGGCGCTCTCGAGGCACCCCACCTGGAAGGTCACGCCCAGCGCCTCGAACTTCCTGCTCGTCCGGACGCCGGACGCGAAGGCCGCCCACGCGCACCTGCTCGCGCGCGGCATCCTGGTCCGCCGGCAGGACCACTACCCCGGGCTCGAGGGGTGCATCCGCGTCTCGGTGGGGACCCGTGAGGAGAACGACGCGTTCCTGGCCGCCACGCTCGAGTCCTCGTAGAGCGCCGGCCGCGCCTTCGCCGGCTGCGGCGGCGCCGGCCCCCGGCGCGCCGGACGGCGATGCCACGGAAGCACACCTTCGCCCACACCCCGCCGAGCCGACATGTCGCTTTGACCCCGAGCGTTGGGTATCCTCGTACGCCGCCCCTGCGGAGAAGCGACATGGCAGCTGCGGATGAGTCCCAGAGGAAACCGTCCGGGTTCCAGGGCGGCATGGTCGGTCTGGATCTCCCGGACCTCGTCCAGCTCAACGCGGCCCGCCGCTTCTCGGGCTGCATCCGAGTTCGAAGCGACGACCGCGAGGGCCTCATCTTCTTCCGCGACGGCGACGTCGTGCACGCCGAGCAGGGTGGGAGGGCCGGGGAGGAGGCCTTCAGTGACATCCTCGAGTGGCCGCGCGGCACGTTCGACGCGGACACGAGCGTGATGGCGGCTCACCGGACCATCCACAAGAAGTGGGAGCACCTGCTGCTCGACGCGCACCGTGTCATCGACGAACGCCGCGCGAAGGGGTCCGCTCCAGCTCCTCCCCCGAGCGCAGGCACGGCGCCCGCCCCGAAGGGCGGCACCGTCGACGTCGTTCGCGCCCTTCCCGACGTTTCGGGAGCCGTGATCCTGACGCTGGACGGGCAGAGGGTCGGCGAGGGAGGCCCCCAGGAGGAGACGCTCGCCGGCAAGGTCGCCTACCTGGCCCTGCTCGGCGCCGAGTTCGGAACGCTGTTCCAGGCGGGCCAGCTCCGCGCCGCGACCGTCCAGGCCTCGCTCCACCACCTCCTGCTGTACGTCACGCGCAGCCACTACCTCGGCGTCTCGACGGAGCCCGAAGCCGATCCCGACGTCGTGGACGCCGCCATCCGCAGTGCCCTGACGAAGGGCCGCTGAGCAGGGGGATGCCCGTGGAGGCCTTGCTTCGAGAGCTCAACTCCGTACCAGGAGTGATAGGGAGCATGGTGTGCGACCAGGACGGGCAGCTCGTCGCGCACGCCTTCCCTCCCACGATCGACGCCGGCACCATCGATCGCGCCGCCGCCGCGGTGAGCGAGCGCGCCACGGCGCTCCAGGCGGCGCTCGGACCGGTCGCGACCATCGACCTCCGCTACACGAACTCCCGGATCGTCGTGAAGGCGACGGGTCGCGCTCGGGTGCTCTTCCTCTGCGCGCCCTCCATCAACCTGCAGCTCCTCACCATGTCGGCGATCGGCGTCCTCCGGCAGATCGAAAGGCTCGAGGCCTCCGCGGCTCCGGCGGCGCGGGCCGCCACGGAGGGAGGTCAGCTGTATCGGGCGGTGCAGCTGATCGAGGGACTCATCCGCCAGAGCGGCGGTGACCAGGTGAAGCTGCGCGGGCAGATCGCCCTCAAGGCCGGGTTCACGCTCGACCTCATGGACGCGGACACCCCGGACGATCCGGTGAAGCTCCAGGGGCTCAGGGCTGCGGCGCGGGCGGTCCTGGGGCAGGACATCTAGCGGGAGGAACTCGTGACCTTCTCGATCCGAGCGAAGCTGGTCCTCGCCATCTTCGTCACCCTGGGCGTCGCGGCCGCCGGGAGCGCCCTGCTGGTGAGGCAACTGTACCTCCGCACCGCGCGCGCGGCGGCCGTCGACGCGCTGCGGGGCGCTTCCGTGGCGTACGAGGACCTGGAGAAGGCCGAGGTGGAGAAGCTCACGGCCATCCTCGACACGCTCGTCGCCAACGTCGATCTGCGCGACGCGTTCGCCGCGCGCGACCGCGACAAGCTCCAGGCCGTCGCCCTCCCGATCCACACGGTGCTGAAGAAGGAGCACGGCATCGGCCACTGGAACTTCGTCGACGCCGAGACGATGAAGATGTTCCTGAGGCCGCACCTGCCCAAGAAGTTCGACGACGTCATCGAGCGGCCCGCCCTCACCAAGGCCGTGGCCCGGCGCGAGAACTCGGTGGGGAAGGAGCTGGGGAAGAGCGCCTTCGCGCTGCGGGTGGGCCGGCCGTTCTGGGGAGCGGACGGCAACCTCATCGGCTACATCGAGCTCGGCACCGAGATCGAGCACTTCCTCGACCGGATGAAGACGCAGACGGGGAACGACTTCGCGATGTTCATCGAGAAGAGGCTCCTCGACGAGTCGGAGTGGGCGCGCACCCGCGCGCTCCGGAACATCAAGAACACCTGGGGCGACTTCCCCGGCGTGGTGGTGACGAACAGCACCACGCCCGATCCACTCGTGGACGAGTCGGCGTTCGCGTCCACGGATCCGGCCGGGACGATCCTCGACGAGGTGGAGAAGAACGGCACCTACTACGCGCGGGGCGTCTTCCCCGTGCGCGAGTCCTCAGGCAACGTGGTGGGTGGGCTGGTGGTGCGCCACGACATCACGGCCCTTCGAGCCGACATGCAGGCCGGCCTCTACCGGGCGCTCGGCCTCCTCGGCGGCCTCGCCCTGCTCGCCTCGATCCTGGTCTACCCCGTCGTCAACCGGCTCATCTTCCGCCGTCTGAGCACGATGATGGAGACGATGGAGGACATGTCTGCCCGGTTGGCCGGGGGAGACTACTCCGTCGGGAGCGCCCCCCGGACGGTGCGCAAGGACGAGCTCGGCAAGTTCGAGAGCTTCTTCGCTGACTTCGTCCGCCTGGTGGGGAACACGCTCCGCGCCATGTCGGATCGCGTGAAGCAGCAACAGGCCCGGCCTCCCGCGCCGCGGCCGCCGCCCGCGCCGCTCGGCAGGTAGCCGGCGGCGCCTGAGGCGAATCGCCCGCCGTCCGGCTCCGTCAGGCCGCGAACGCGCGCCGACGATCGATCGACGCCGCTCCCTCGTCTACCCCGCCCCGTCCACGAGCCCCTCCACCCTCCCCCCCGCCAGCACCGCCGCCTCCCGCGGCACCCTTCCCAGCGAGAACCCGTCCACGAGGTCCCGCGGCCAAAGGCGCGCCCCCGCCGGCGCGAGCCCGGACAGCTCGGCCAGGAGGCCCACCACCGCCCGCGGGTCGGCGCCGCGCTCGACCAGGTCCCCGACCGACAGGGCGCCGTGCCGCTTCGCGAGCCGTCCCCCGTCCTCGCCCGTGACGAGCGGAACGTGGGCGTACCGCGGCGACCCGAGGCCGAGCGCGGCCTGGACCAGGATCTGGCGGGCGGTGGAGGGGAGGAGATCGTCCCCGCGCACCACGTCGGTCACGCCCATGTCCACGTCGTCGAGCGCGCAGGCGAGCTGGTAGGCGGCCACCCCGTCGGCCCGCATCACCACGAAGTCGCCCACGGCGGCGGCCACGTCGAGCGCCTGCGGCCCGTGCACGCCGTCGTCGAAGCGCACCGGACCGGGCTCGACCCGGAGCCGCCAGGCCGGCCGCCGCCGCTCCGCGCGCCGCGCCGCCTCGGCGGCCGACAGGTCCCGGCACGTCCCGGGGTAGCGGGGCCCGTCGTCGCCGGGCCCGTGCGGCGCCCGGGAGGCCGCCGCGATCTCGGCCCGCGAGCAGAAGCAGGGGTAGGCCCGCCCCGACGCGCGCAGCCGATCGACCGCCGCGGCGTAGCGCGCCGCCCGCTCGGACTGCCGGTACGGGCCGGCCGGCCCCCCGACGTCGGGCCCCTCGTCCCAGTCGAGCCCCAGCCAGCGCAGCTCCGACAGGATCCGCGCCTCGAGCCCCGCACGCACGCGCGGCGCGTCGAGGTCCTCCACCCTGAGGAGGTAGTCGCCGCCGGCCGCCCGGGCCGACAGCCAGGAGAGGAGCGCGGTCCGGGCGTTACCGAGGTGCAGGGGTCCGGTCGGGCTCGGCGCGAAGCGGCCGCGGTGGCGCATGTTCTCTCGGGCGAACGACCCGGAAGGTTCGGTGCCCGACGGGTGCCCGTCCTGATATCCCGGGGCTGCGGCGCCCTCAAGCGGAATCCCCAGGCCCGCCCGACCCCCGGACCCGCGCGATGCCTCGCCAGGCAGGCGTCCTCCTCCCCCTCTTCTCCCTCCGGTCCGCCGGCGACTGGGGCGTGGGCGAGATCCCCGACCTCGTCCCGTTCGCCCGCTGGTGCGCCGCCGCCGGCTTCTCGGTCGCCCAGGTGCTGCCGGTGAACGAGGTCTCGCGCGGCCAGCACAGCCCCTACGGCCCGCTCACCGCCCACGCCATCGACCCGGTCTACGCCGCGGTGGGCGCCCTGGAGGACTTCGAGGAGGCGGGCGGCCTCGAGGCGCTCTCCCCCGAGGACCGCGCCGCGCTCGAGGCGGCGCGGGACGCCCGGGGCGTCCGCTGGGACGCCGTGCGCGCGCTCAAGGGGCGCGCCCTGGAGCTGGCCTTCCGGCGCTTCCTCGCCGAGGAGTGGAAGCGCGGCTCCTCCCGCGCCCGGCAGCTCGACGAGTTCGCCCGCGGGCACGCCTCCTGGCTCGTGGACCACGCCCTGTTCGTGGCCATCCACGACGACCTCATGGGCGGCGCGCCCTGGCAGGACTGGCCCGCCCCGCTCCGCGAGCGCGACCCGGCCGCGCTGGCCGACGCGCGGGCCCGCCTCTCCGAGCGCGTCCTCTTCCGCGTCTGGCTCCAGTGGCAGCTCGACCTCCAGTGGCACGCCGCCCGCCGCGCCATGCACGAGGTGGGGGTGGAGCTGGCGGGCGACCTGCCCTTCATGGTGGCGGGCGACTCCGCCGACGTCTGGGCCCGGCGCGGCGACTTCCGGCTCGACGCCCGGGTGGGCGTGCCCCCGGACGCCTTCAGCGCCACCGGCCAGGACTGGGGCCTGCCGGTCTACCGCTGGGACGTGATGGCGGGGGACGGCTTCGCCTGGGTGAGGGAGCGGGCCGGACGGATGGCCGACCTCTACGACCTCTACCGGGTGGACCACGTGGTCGGGCTCTACCGGACCTACTTCTTCCCGGACGACGGCGGCCCCCCGGCCTTCATCCCCGCCGACGAGCCGGCCCAGATCCGCAACGGCGAGACGGTGCTCGGCCTGTGCGCGCAGGGCGCGCGGATCATCGCCGAGGACCTGGGCGTGGTGCCCGACTTCGTGCGCGCGTCGCTCGGACGCCTGGGGATCCCGGGGTACCGCGTGCTCCGCTGGGAGAAGGCCTGGGAGTCGGGCGGCCAGGCTTTCCGCGATCCGGTCCGCTACCCGGCCGTCTCGCTGGCCACCACCGGGACGCACGACACCGAGCCCCTGCCGCTCTGGTTCGAGGGGCTCCCCTCCGAGGAGCGCCGGCAGTTCCTGGCGCTGCCCGGCCTGGCCGCCCTGCGGGAGCGCGCCCCGGAGCTTTTCGACGAGGGCGTGCGCGACGCCATCCTGGAGCTGGTCTACGCCTCCGGCTCGGACCTCCTGCTCCTGCCGCTCCAGGACGCCTTCGGCTGGCGCGAGCGCGTGAACACCCCGGGGACGGTGAGCGAGGACAACTGGACCTACCGCCTCCCCATGGACCTCTCCGCCCTCCATCTCGACGGCGCCGCGCGCGCGCGGCTCCGCGACCTCTCGGCCCGGCACGGCCGCCTCGGGGAGCGCCCGTGACGCCCCGCCCCCTCGTCTACCTGGTTCGCCACGCCGAGGCGGAGCGGGAGCCGGCGCACGACGACGCCGCCCGTCCGCTCTCCGAGGAGGGGCGGGCCCGCTTCCGCGACCACGCCCGGGACCTGGCCCGGGAGATCCGGATCGCGCGCATCCTCACGTCGCCCTACCGGCGCGCGCGGGAGACGGCCGACCTGCTCGCCGCGGCCACCGGAGCCGCCGTGGAGGCGGAGCGGCGGCTCGCCGCCGGCACCTGCGGCGGGAGGGACCTGCTCTCGCTCGCCCGGAGCCTCGGCGGCGGCGTGGCGCTGGTGGGGCACAACCCCGAGGTGGCCGAGGCCGTCCTGATCGCGGCCGGCGAGGCGGTCGAGGTGAAGCCCGGCACGGTCGCCGCGGTCGAGGTGGAGGGGGAGGCCGTCCGCCTGGTGTGGGCCCGCCGCGCACCCTGACGTCGCCGGCGGCGACGGGGGCACCTGCGCACCTGCTATCCTGGGCGTCATGAGCGGCCCCACCCCGGAGCCGGCGACGCCACCGCGGTTCGTCCAGGAGATCGACACGCTGGTGCGGGCGCGCTACCCGCTCCTCTGGCTCGTCACCTGGGAGGAGCAGCGGCTCGACGCCATCCTGGAGGGGATCGCGCAGGCGCACGGGAAGGCGCTCCTCACCTGGACCATCACCAAGGGGCTGCGCCGCACCGGCGGGGCCCGCACCTCGGCGCCGGAGGGGGCGCGCGATCCGGCCGAGGCGCTGGCCGCCGTGGAGAAGCTCTCCGAGCCCTCGCTGGTGGTGCTGAAGGACTTCCACCCGTACCTCTCCGACCCGACCGTGGTGCGCTCGCTCCGCGACCTCGCCCACGCGCTCAAGGCCACCTACACCACCGTGGTCCTGCTCTCCCCCACGCTCGCCATCCCGCCCGAGCTGGAGAAGGAGATCTCGGTGGTGGACGTCCCGCTCCCCACCTTCCGGGACCTCCTCCAGCTCCTCAAGGAGATCGTGAGCGTGGTCCGCCAGGGGCACCGCGCCAAGGTGGAGCTGGGCAAGGAGGACGCCGAGCAGCTCATCAAGGCCGCACTCGGGCTCACCCTCTCCGAGGCGGAGAACGCCTTCGCCAAGGCCATCGCCTCGGACGGGCGCCTGGGGCGCGACGACATCGTGCTCGTGATGGAGGAGAAGCGCCAGGTCATCCGCAAGAGCGGGCTCCTCGAGTACCACCCGGCCGACGGCAGGCTCGCCGACGTGGGCGGCCTGGCGCACCTCAAGCGCTGGCTGGAGCGGCGCGGCGCGGCCTTCGGCGAGGCGGCCCGCCGGTTCGGGCTGCCCGAGCCCAGGGGCCTGCTCCTGCTGGGCGTGCAGGGGTGCGGCAAGAGCCTCACCGCCAAGGCCATCGCCGCCACCTGGGGCCTGCCGCTCCTCCGGCTCGACCTGGGCCGCATCTTCTCGGGGCTGGT
This sequence comes from Anaeromyxobacteraceae bacterium, assembly GCA_035466675.1. Lineage (GTDB taxonomy): Bacteria > Myxococcota > Myxococcia > Myxococcales > Anaeromyxobacteraceae > Anaeromyxobacter. Next base: position 16,762 of record DATIUR010000346.1, read on the forward strand.
GGGCTCCTCGGAGGAGAACCTCCGCCGCGCCATCCGGGTGGCGGAGAGCGTCGCGCCGGTGGTGCTGTGGGTGGACGAGATCGAGAAGGCGCTCTCCGGGTCGCAGTCGTCCGGGTTCTCCGACGGCGGGGTGTCGGCCCGCATCTTCGGCGCGCTCCTCACCTGGCTGCAGGAGAAGACGGCGCCGGCCTTCGTGGTGGCCACCGCGAACCGGATCGAGCAGCTTCCCCCCGAGCTGTTGCGCAAGGGGCGCTTCGACGAGATCTTCTTCATCGACCTGCCGGCGCTCCCGGAGCGGCGCGAGATCTTCGGGATCCACCTGGCCAAGCGCGGGCGCGACCCGGCCCGGTTCGACCTCGAGGCGCTGGCCCGACGCGCCGAGGGGTTCAGCGGGGCGGAGATCGAGCAGGCCGTCGTCTCCGGCCTCTACGACGCCTTCGCCGACGGGGTCGACCTCGAGCAGCGCCACGTGGAGCGGGCCGTCTCGGAGTCCCTGCCCCTCTCCACCACCATGCGCGAGGAGATCGGCCGCGTGCGCGAGTGGGCCCGCGCCCGCACCCGCCCCGCCTCCGACGCGCCGGCCGAGCCCGTGCCCGGCGGCGTCGCCTCCCGCTTCGGGTGATCCGTGTCCTCGGGACGCCTCCGCCGGTTCCTGCACATCGAGCGCCCGCGCGCGCCGGGGGATCCCGCGCCGGACGGGCCGGACGCCGCGACCGAGGGCCGCTTCGGGGAGCTGGGGCGCCCTCCGGGCGGCCCGGGGCCGCGGGCGGCCGGGACCGGCGCCAGCCTGGAGCGGTTCGGCCCCGAGCCGGAGCCGTCGATCGAGCTCGCCCGGACGGACCCGGACGCGCGCCCCTTCACCCGCTGCA
>DATIUR010000347.1:0-7086 GCA_035466675.1 Anaeromyxobacteraceae bacterium
GGCGGGGGCTGGGCGCGCGGCGCGGCGGGCCGCGCCTGCGCCGTCACCCGCGGCGGAAGGGCCTCGAGCGAGGCGAGCAGCCGGTAGGCGACGCGCACCGCGTCGAACTCGCGGGCCAGCTCGCGCTCGGCGCGGCCGAGGGCCCGGGCCCGGTCCGGGTGCGTCTCCATGGCCCGGCGGCGGAAGGCGCGCTTGAGATCCCTGCGCCAGATTCCGGAGGCGAGCGACGCGTCCGCGAACGAGGCACCGAACAGGACCCTTCCGGCCCGGAGCGCCTCCTGCCACGAGATGTGCCCGACGAGCGCCACGCCCTCTCCGCCCGATCCGCCCTCCCATCTAGCCCGCCCCTACCCGGCATGCCAGTTTCCGGCCGTCCGGCGTCCCCCCTCGACGCCCGCGGCGCCCCCGTGCGATAAGGGCGGCCCGCCATGGCGTCCCTCGTCCGCAAGATCGTCGCCATCGACGAGTCCCTCTGCGACGGCTGCGGCGACTGCCTGCCCTCCTGCGGCGAAGGGGCGATCGCGCTCGTCGCCGGCAAGGCCCGGGTCGCCTCCGACGCGCTCTGCGACGGCCTGGGCGCCTGCATCGGCCACTGCCCCCGGGGCGCCATCTCGGTGGTCGAGCGCGAGGCCGTTCCCTTCGACCTGGCGCACGCCCACGAGCACGGCGCACCCCTCGCGCCCGCCGCCCCCGCCCGGCCCCGCCTGACCGTCGTCCCGGACGCCGGCCCGGAGCAGGCCTCCTGCGCGGTGGGCCAGGCCGGTTCCCGCCGGTGGCCGGTCCAGCTGGCGCTCGTCTCCCCGGACGCATCCCACCTGCGCGGCGCGGACCTGCTCGTCTCGGCCGACTGCGTCCCCGTCGCCTTCCCGCGCTTCCACGAGCGCCTGCTCGCCGGCCGCGCGGTGGTGATGGGCTGCCCCAAGCTCGACGACGTGCCGGCCGCGGCCAGGAGGCTCGAGGCCATCTTCCGCACCGCCGGGCCGAGGAGCGTCACCGTGGCCCGCATGGAGGTGCCCTGCTGCTGCGGCATCTCGGTCGTGGCGCGCCGCGCCCTCGCCGGTGCCGGGCTCGCCGTGCCCGTCCGGGACGTGGTGATCGGCGTCGGCGGCGAGGTGCGCGGGGAGTAGACTCGCCTCCGGATGGGCGCGCCCCGGGACGACCTCCGGCTCCTCTGCACCGCCTCCGCCGCGTGAGCGCGCGCCTGCTCGCCTTCGCGCTCGAGGAGCTCCGGCGGCGGTTCGCCGCCCTGGTCCCCCCGGGGCGCGATCCGCGCACCGACACCACGCCCTTCCGCGCCTTCCGCGAGGCGCTCCTCCGGGAGGCCTCCCGCGCCGCGCGGGCGCCGGCCGACCTCTCCATGTCCTGGGAGGGTACCTACAACGGCTACCGGCTGGTGGTGGCGATCGTGCCTGCCGGCGCGACGCCCGGCCTCGACCCGGCGGCGGCCTGCCCGCCCGACGACGACGCGGTCGCGCCGGCGCCCCGGGGCGGCTATCCTCTCGCGCACGTCGAGCCCGGGCGCGCCGAGGTGGCGCGCGACGCGGACGGCGCGACCTGGGAGGCGCCCTTCGGCGACGCGGCCGGACACTTCGGGGCGCCGGGCATGAGGAGGATCCCATGAAGGCGGTGGTCTTCGCGGGCAAGGGCGGACCCGAGGTGGTGGAGGTCCGCGAGCTGCCCGACCCGACGCCCTCGCGCGGCGAGGTGCTGGTCCGCGTGCGCACGGCGGCCCTGAACCGGGCCGACCTGCTCCAGCGCCGGGGCCTCTACCCGCCGCCTCCGGGGATCCGCGAGGACGTGCCCGGGCTCGAGCTGGCCGGCGAGGTGGTGAGGGCCGGCGAGGGGGTGGGCGGCTGGAAGCCGGGAGACCGGGTCATGGCCATCGCCGCGGGCGAGGCGCAGGCGGAGCTGGCGGTGGTGCACGAGCGGATGCTCCTGCCGGTGCCGGAGGGCCTCGCCCTCGAGCAGGCCGGCGCCATCCCGGAGGCGGGGATCACCTCGCACGACGCCCTCTTCACCCTGGGTGGCCTGCGCCCCGGCTGGCCGGTGCTGGTGCACGCGGTCGGCTCCGGCGTCTCCACCGCGGCGCTGCAGATCGCGAAGGCGGCCGGCGCCACGGTCATCGGGACGAGCCGCACCGCCGACAAGCTGGACCGGGCCCGGGCCCTCGGCCTGGATCACGGCATCCTCGTGTCCCGGGACGAGCCCCGCTTCGCCGACGAGGTCCGGAAGATCGCCGGGCGGCGCGGCGTCCCGCTGGTGCTCGACTTCGTGGGCGCGCCCTACGCCTCGGAGAACCTGGCCGCGCTCGCGCCGGGCGGGCGGATCGTGGTGATCGGGACCATGGGCGGCCCCAAGGCCACGCTCGACCTCGGCGCCCTGATGCGCGCCCGCGGCAGCGTGATCGGGACGGTGCTGCGGCCCCGCCCCATCGACGAGAAGATCGCCGCCACCCAGGCCTTCGCCCGGGACGTCCTGCCGCTCGTCGCCGCCGGCCGGGTGAAGCCGGTGGTGGACGAGGTCCTTCCCATGGCCCGCGCCCGGGAGGCCCACGAGCGGATGGAGCGGAACGAGAGCTTCGGGAAGCTCGTGCTCGCGACGTAGCGCCCGGCCCCGGAGAGCGAGGACCCCATGCCCGACGCCCCCAGGCCCGCCGGCGGAGCCGAGCCGCAGGGCCTCCCCGAGAACGCCTTCCGCGAGCTCGCCCCCGGCGAGGGCTACCGGCCGGTGGTCCCCGCCTCCGAGTCGCCGCCGGAGGTGACGGTCCGATCGGTCGTCCAGGGACTGGTCTGGTCGGTCGTCTTCTCCGCCGCCGCGACCTACATCGTGCTCAAGCTCGGCCAGGGGATCGAGTCGGCCATCCCCATCGCCATCCTGGCGGTGGGCGTCTCGGCCCTGCTGGTGGAGGCCTTCAAGGCCCGCGGCTCGACGCTGCCCGAGAACGTGAACGTCCTCGCCATCGGCGCCACCTCCGGGATCGTGGCCGGCGGCTCGGTCTTCACCATGCCGGCCATCTTCATCCTGGGGCTCGAGGACCGCTCCAGCTTCTGGCAGGTCTTCTTCGTCCCGCTCCTGGGCGCGCTCCTGGGGGTCTTCTTCCTCGCCCCATTCCGCCGCTACTTCACCCGGGACCTCCACGGGAAGCTGCCCTTCCCCGAGGGGCGGGCCACCACCGAGATCCTGGTGGCCGGGAGCCGCGGCGGCCAGCCCGCGGTGGTCCTTGCCTGGTCCGCCGGCCTGGCGGCGGTCTTCGACTTCCTGGCCACCGCGAGGGCCTGGACCGACACGTTCACCACGGCGGCCATCGGGGCGCTGGCGCCGCTGACCGAGCGGGTGAAGGCGGTCTTCACGATGAACACCTCGGCCGCCATCTTCGGCCTCGGCTACATCATGGGGATCGACTACGCCGCCATCATCCTGGCCGGGTCGATGGTCTCCTTCTTCGCGCTGGTGCCTCTGTTCGCCTGGCTCGGCCCTCACGTCGCGGGCCTGGTCCCGCCGGCGGACGCGCCGCTCGCCGCGATGGCCGCGGGCGAGATCTTCGGGACCTACGTCCGCCCCATCGGGATCGGCGGGATCTTCGCCGCCGGCATCCTCTCCATCCTCAAGATGTCCCCGGTCATCGGCCGGGCGGCCCGGCAGGCCGGCGGCGAGGTGGTGCGCCTCGCCCGCGGCGGACGGGTGGACGGCCAGGAGCGGACGGACCGCGCGCTCCCCATGTCGGCCGTGCTCCTCGGCGCCGCCGCCACCGGGGTCGTCATCCTCCTCTACTTCCGCTTCTCGGTGCTCTCCGGCGAGCCGAACGCCACCCGCATCGCGCTCGTCGCCACGGGCCTCACGCTCCTCGTCGCCTTCCTTTTCGCGGCGGTCTCGGCCTGGGCCATCGCGATGATCTCCATCACGCCCATCTCCGGGATGACGCTCACCACCCTCATCGTGACGGCGGTCGTGCTCTCGGCCATGGGGCTCTCCGGCCGGAGCGGGATGCTCCAGACCCTCCTCATCGGCGGCGTGGTCTGCACCGCCCTCTCCATGAGCGGCTCGCTCGTCACCCAGTACAAGGTCGGGTACTGGCTCGGCGCCACGCCCCGCCGCATCGAGATCTCGAACCTGCTCGCCTCGGCGGTGGCCTCGGCGGCCACCACGGTGGTCATCTTCCTCATGGCCCGCGTCTACGGCTTCACCCCGGACGCGGCCCACCCGAACGCGCTGCAGGCCCCGCAGCCGAACGCCATGGCCGCGGTGCTGCGCGGCGTGATGGGGACGGGCGGGGCGCCCTGGTTCCTCTACGGCGTGGGGGCGGTCTTCGCGGTGGCGGTGGAGCTGTGCGGCGTCTCCGGCCTCGCCTTCGCGCTGGGGATGTACCTGCCCATGGACCTGAACTCGCCGCTCGTCTTCGGCGCGGGGGTGGCCTGGCTGCTCCGGCGCTCGTCCAGGGAGGCGGCCGTCGCCTCGGCGCGCCACGAGAAGGGGACGCTCGTGGCCTCGGGCTTCATCGCCGGCGGCGCGCTGGTGGGGGTCTTCGTCGCGTTCCTGCGCTTCCTCGAGGATCGCTGGAAGGTCCCCATCGTCCCCGACCTCACCTCGGCCGGCGCCGTGGGGGCGTGGCTCGCCGCCTGGGGGAACTGGCTCGGCCTGGGGATGTTCCTCGCCCTGGGCGCCTTCGTGTACCGGGTGAGCCGGCGCGCGGCGGGGGGGCGGGGCTGACGGCCGCCTCCTCCACTTCCGGAGACCCGGTGGCGCCATGGCGTCGTTCGTACGCTGCCGCGTCCAGCGGGGTCGGGCCGCGCGCCGGCCAGCGCCGCGACGAAGATCGCCGCCACGACGCCTGCACCCGCGATCCTCCGCACCGTCACAGCCCCAGGTAGGCGGCGCGGATCTCGGGGTTCTGGGCGAGCTCGGCGCTCGTCCCGGAGAGGCGCACGCGCCCGGTCTCGACGACCAGCCCGCGCTGCGCCACCTCCAGCGCCTTGTGCAGGTTCTGCTCCACCAGGAGCACGGTCATCCCGCCGGCGTGCAATTCGGCCACGGTGCGCATCACCTGGTCCACCAGGAGGGGCGCCAGCCCCAGGCTCGGCTCGTCCAGCATGAGCAGGGTGGGCTCGCTCATGAGGGCGCGGCCGATGGCGCACATCTGCTGCTCGCCGCCGGAGAGGCTGCCGGCCAGCTGGCGGCTCCGCTCGCGCAGGCGCGGGAAGAGCGCGAAGACCCTCTCGAGGTTGCGCGCCGCGTGGGGCCGCGCCCGGGGCCCGTAGGCGCCCAGATCCAGATTCTCCCGGACGGTGAGCAGCGGCCACAGCTCCCGCCCCTCGGGCACGAGCGCGATGCCGAGCTGGGAGCGGGCCGCGGCCGGCAGCGACAGGAGGGACTGGCCCCGGAAGCGGATGTCGCCGCACCGCGGCGGGCGCAACCCGGTGACGGCCCGCAGGGTGGTGGTCTTGCCGGCGCCGTTCGACCCGAGCAGCGTCACGATCTCGCCCTCCCGCACCTCCAGGGAGAGGCCGTAGAGGACCTGGATGTCGCCGTAGAAGACGTCGATGGCGTCGATCTGGAGCATCGGCTCGCTCACGGGTGCGCTCCCCGGTGCCCCGGCCCCAGGTAGGCCTCGATCACCTGGGGGTCGTCGGCCACCTCGGCGGGCGTCCCCTCGGCGATCTTCTTGCCGTGGTCGAGCACCATCACCCGATCGGAGAGGCTCATCACCGCGGGCATGACGTGCTCGATCATGACCACCGCCACCCCGCGCTCGTCGCGGATGCGGCGCACCAGCCCGGCCAGCGCCATCGCCTCGGTGGGGTTCACGCCGGCGATGACCTCGTCGAGCAGGAGCACGCGCGGGACGGTGGCCAGGGCCCGGGCCAGCTCCAGGCGCTTGCGGCCGGCCAGCGTGAGCGACCCGGGCATGTGGCCGGCTCGGTCGGCCAGCCCCGCGAACTCCAGCACCTCCGCGGCGCGGTCGCGCGAATGCCCGTGGCCGCGCCCGCCGGCGTGGAGCGCGGCCACCGCCACGTTGTCCGCCACGGAGAGGTTGGCGAAGGGCCGGACGATCTGGTGGGTGCGGACCACGCCGGCCCGCACCACGCGGTGGGCGGGGACGCCGGCGAGGGATCGCCCCTCGAGCAGCACCTCGCCGGCGCTGGGCGGCAGGGATCCGGCGATGAGGCTGAAGAGGGTGGTCTTGCCGGCGCCGTTCGGGCCGATGACGCCCAGGATCTCGCCCGCCTCCAGGGCGAGGTCCACCGCCTCGACCGCCTTGAGGCCGCCGAAGCTCCGGGAGAGGGCGCGGGTCTCGAGCAGCGGCATGGTCAGGCGGAGCGGCGGGCGGCCAGGCGCCGCCGGCCGCGCAGGAGGAGGCCGGTCAGGCCGAGCGGCTCGAAGAGGATGATGAAGATGAGCAGCAGGCCGTAGAGCCCGAGGTAGAGCTGCGGGTAGGAGGCGAGCAGGTACTGCCGGAGCAGCACGAAGACCACCGCCCCCAGCACCGGCCCGAAGATGGTGCCCACGCCGCCGATGACCGACATGAGCACGAAGCCGATGGAGCGGTCGAAGCCGAACATGTCGTTGGGCTCGATGAAGCTGAAGTAGGAGGCCCACAGCCCGCCGCTCACCCCCACCACGGCGCCGGAGAGGGCGAAGACCAGGTCCTGGTAGAAGGTGGCCGACACGCCCACGTCGGCGGCGGCGTCCACGTCGGCCTTGATGGCCAGGAGCTGCAGCCCCAGCGTCGAGCGGCGGATGAGGACGGAGGCGGCCGTCACCAGCGCCACCAGCCCGAGCCCCCACCAGTAGAGCCGGTACTTCATGTCCGGGTCGATGGGGAGCGAGAGGCCGGAGGAGCCGCCGGTGAAGTCCTCCCAGTAGGTGAAGACCAGGCGGGTGGCCTCGCCCAGGCCGATGGTGGCGATGGAGAAGTACGGCCCGCGCAGCCGGAGGGTGGGGTGGGCCCCCAGCGCGAAGATCCCGGCGGCGAGCCCGCCGGCGAGCCACGCCAGCGGGGGCGGGATGGAGGTGGCCAGCAGCAGGCGGGCGGCCACGAAGCCCCCCACGCCGAACATGGCGGCGTGGCCGAAGCTCACCTGGCCGACG
>DATIUR010000348.1:0-2912 GCA_035466675.1 Anaeromyxobacteraceae bacterium
GGGGCGCGGTCCGGGAGTCGCCGCGGGACCGGTCGCCGGACAGCTGGTCGGGCCGAACGGCCAGCCGGCCGCCCCTGCGCCCTCCAACGGATCGAGCGGCCCCCTGGCGGCCGCGGCGCCCGCGCCGCAGGCCCAGCCCGAGCAGACCGAGGAGGTGGAGGGAGTCCTCCAGCTCGAGGGCAAGGGCAACGGCGCGCTCCGCGACCCGAAGAGGAGCTACCTCCCCGGGCCGCTCGACGTGGAGGTGCCGCGCTGGCTCGTCGACCGGTTCCACCTCCAGCCGGGCGTCCGATTGAAGGGCTTCGCCACCGTGCGGAGCTCGAAGCGGATCCTCTCCCGGATCGACCAGGTGGAGGGCACCGACGCCGTGGCGGTCGCCCGCCGGACCCACTTCCACAACCTGACCGCCACCGATCCCACCGAGCGGCTCGTGATCGAGACCCGGCCGGACGAGACCATCGGCCGCGTCCTCGACCTCGTGGCGCCCATCGGGCTCGGCGCCCGCGGCCTGCTCACCTCGCCCCCCAAGGCGGGCAAGACCATCATGCTGCAGCGGATCGCCCAGGCGATCGTCCGGAACCGCCCGGACGTGCACCTCACCGTGCTGCTCGTGGACGAGCGCCCGGAGGAGGTGACCGACATGAAGCGGAACATCCAGGGCGAGGTGATCGGCTCGTCCAACGACCGTCCCACCGAGGAGCACATCCACGTCGCGGAGATGGCGCTCGAGCGCGCCAAGCGGCTGGTGGAGGGGGGCAAGGACGTGGTGATCCTGCTCGACTCGATCACCCGGCTGGCCCGCGCCTACAACAAGGAGGTCGAGTCCTCCGGGCGAACCCTCACCGGCGGCGTGGACAGCCGCGCCCTGGAACGCCCCAAGCGCCTCTTCGGCGCCGCCCGGAAGGCCGAGGAGGGCGGGTCGCTCACCATCATCGCCACGGCCCTCATCGACACCGGGAGCCGGATGGACGAGGTGATCTTCGAGGAGTTCAAGGGCACGGGGAACATGGAGGTGGTGCTCTCCCGCCAGCTCGCGGAGCGCCGGATCTTCCCGGCCATCGACATCGGGGCCTCGGGTACGCGCAAGGAGGAGAAGCTCTTCGGCCTCAAGGACATGGAGCGGGTCCGCAAGCTCCGGGGCGCCCTCGCCTCCCTGAAGCCGGTCGAGGCCATGGAGCGCCTCCTCAAGAAGCTGTCGGAGACCGAGACCAACGAGGTGTTCCTCGGGGGCCTCTGAGCGCCGGCGCGCAGTCCCGCCGAGCGGTGGGACAGCGCGCACCCGAGGTCCCCTGATCCTGGGAGCCGGCCCCCGGTGCAACGGAGGGCCCGCAAAGGCTATCATCCGGGGGTGATGGTCCCCCCCCCGTCCGGCCCATCCTCCCCGGCGCCGAGCCTTCCCGTGGACCGCGTGCTCGTGGTCGACGACGACGAGCTGATCCTGCGGGCGCTGGCGCGGATCCTGGAGGGGGCGGGCTTCGAGCCGCGCTGCTACCGGGAGCCGGAGCGCGCGCTCGGCGCCCTGGCCGAGGACGCGCCGGTGGTGGTCATCTCCGACTACATGATGCCGGAGATGGACGGCATCTCCTTCCTGAAGCACGTGCGCAGCCGGCTCCCCTCCGCCGTGAGGGTGCTGTGCACCGCCGCCGAGGACTTCCAGGTGGCGGCGCAGGCGGTCAACTCGGGCGAGGTGTTCCGGATCGTCTCGAAGCCGTGGCACCAGCAGGAGCTCGTCGCCACCGTGTCGCAGGCAGCCGAGGCCTCCCGCCTGCGCCGGGAGAACGAGCGGCTGACCCGCGAGGTGCAGCGCCAGAACGCCCAGCTGCGCGACGCGAACCTCCGGCTCGACGAGATGGTTCGCCAGCGCACCCAGGCCCTCCTCGAGGGCCTCATCGCGGCGCTCGACTACCGCGATTCCGAGACACAGTGGCACTCGCGGCGCGTCTCCCTCTACGCGCGCCGCCTGGCGCAGGAGCTCGGGATCCAGGAGCCGGAGCTGACCGTCATCGAGCACGGGGCGCTCCTGCACGACATCGGCAAGATCGGCGTGCGCGACCGGGTCCTGCTCAAGCCCGGCCCGCTCTCGCCCGAGGAGTGGACGGAGATGAAGCGCCACCCCGAGCTGGGATGGGCGCTCCTGCAGCGGGTGGACTACCTGCGGCCCGCCTCCAGGATCGTCATGCAGCACCAGGAGAAGTGGGACGGCACCGGCTACCCCGACCGCCTCTCCGGCGAGGCCATCGGGATCGGGGCGCGCGTCTTCCACGTGGTCGACACCCTCGACGCCATCACGAGCGACCGGCCGTACCGCCGCGCCCGCCCCTTCGCCGACGCCCGGGCCGAGATCGTGCGGTGCGCGGGCACGCAGTTCGACCCCCGGGTGGTGGACGCGTTCCTGGCCGTGCCGGAGGAGGAGTGGGACCGCATCCGCCTCGACGTCGAGACGGTGGCGGTGCTCTCCGCCGACCTCGAGCCCGCGCCCCGGGGCAGCCCGGAGGAGCTGGTCCAGGCCCTGGCCGGCGCCGCGCGGGCCTGAGGGGCCATCCCGGCGGAGACCACGTGGCCAGAGCCCCGCTGCAGCGCACGCGGCCTGCGTGCGGCGGCCGATCGTTCGTCGGACCTCATGGTGAGCCACCCCCGACGGCCGTCTCCGACGCGGCGCGGACGAGCCCGGGCCCGCGCGCTTGCTCGCCGGGGCGCGGACCGTCACCGTCGAATCCGGAACCGTCTCCCCCGCGCCCGGAACCCCTGCGGCAACGCAAACCAGCCGAGCGCGTCCAGCCGGAAGGCTGCGGCTGGACATGCGTTGCACCGCAGCTGCCAGGGAACCGGCAGGCCCTCGCCGACGGCTCGCGGCGCGGCGCGGCCCCGGGTCTCGCCGCGCCGGGGAGCGCAGCCGCCGGCGGGACAGGGAC
>DATIUR010000349.1:0-3826 GCA_035466675.1 Anaeromyxobacteraceae bacterium
AAGGAGCGGGTCGCCCTCTCCGACCTCGCCCCGGTCACCTACTCCGGCGACCCGGGCTCGCACGACACGGTGCTGAACGTGAACGCGGTGGTCCGCTGGGAGTACCGGCTCGGCTCCACGCTCTTCCTCGTGTACACGCGCTCCCAGAGCGAGCTTCCCGCCGCCGGCCCCGCGCCGGCGGGCGTTGCCCCATCCGGGCTGTTCCAGGGCCCGCTCACCGACACGTTCCTCGTCAAGTGGTCCTACTGGTGGGATGGCTGAGCGCGCGGGTGCTATGGTCGCGGGGCCCGCACGAAGACCCGCCAGGAGACGCGCATGCGCGACGAGAAGGGACTCGCCCGGACCACCGCCACGGCCATCCTGGGCATCGACACGCTCTGGGGCGGCGACGTGATGAACCCGTCGGGCACGGGCCGGTTCATCGCCGACTCGTGGTTCTCGGACGAGAAGGTCCCCGCCGCCTACACCCACCCCTCGGCGAAGCGCCTGCGGGAGACGGGCGGTGTGGGGGCGAAGGAGCCCGACCGCGCGGCGGTGGACGCCTACCTCGAGGCGGTGGACGTCCCGCTCGCCATCTGCGAGATGACCGAGCGCGGGCGCGAGATGGGAGGCCTGCGCGGCGCCACCCTGGCCGCCCTGGGCGAGTCGTGCGGCGTGATGTGGGAGCTCGTGCAGGAGATGCTCGGCCTCCGGCCGCCGGTGCCGTACGAGCGGTGCGTGATCGCCTCGACCGGGAAGCCGCCGGAGCCCTCCCGCCCCGAGGAGAAGCGGCAGGCGGTGGCCGCGCTGCTGGCGCAGGCCGGCCACCCGTCGTCCGGGCCCGAGGAGCTCCTCGCCGCCGTGGACGCCTGGCGCAAGGAGCGGCTCGTGCCGCGGAAGGCCATCCCGCAGCTGGCCTCGGCCTTCATCGCCGAGATGGAGGCGGGGACGGTGCGCCACGTGGTCCCGCACCTGCCCCGCTCCCTCCGGGACGTCCCCCGCGCGAACATCCAGTTCCTGCCCATCGAGAACGCCTGGTTCTCCGGCTCGATGAACTACGTGGGCCGGGCCCGCAGCCGGGACGGCTCTCCCCGCTACGAGGCGACGTACGAGATCAACGCCGCGCTCGAGATCTCGGTCCCCGAGTTCGCCCAGCTCGTCTCGCACGAGGTGGTCCCCGGCCACGTCACGAACTTCGCCCTGGCCCAGGCCCTCTACGTGCGGGGGAAGCTCGGCTTCGAGGCCACCGTCCTCACCATGAACACGCGCGGCGCCGCCCTCTCCGAGGGCATCGCCAACAACGCCATCCTGATGGCCCACGGGGTGACCGAGGTGGAGGAGATCCCGGATCCCGACCTCCGGCTCGGGCTCCTGCTGGCCCTCCTGCAGGACGACGCGAAGAACCAGTCCTCCTGGCTCACCTGGAAGGAGGGGCGGCCCCAGGACGAGGTCGCGGCGATCCTCCGGCGCGAGTACCTCGTCTCGGAGGAGCGGGCCGACAAGCTCTCCGGCGCCTGGGGGCGCCACCCGCTCCTCGGCCGGATGTACCTGCCCGCCTACCGGGCCGGCACCGAGAAGGTGGCGGAGCTCAGGCGGCGCCATCCGCCCGAGGTGATCCTGCCCGCCCTCTACAACTGCGCGGGGCTGGTGGACCTCGTGACGATCGACATGGCGCTCGAGGGACGCGCCGGGGCGAAGGGGAAGGCTCGGCCCCGGCCGGCGCGGCGGCCGGCGGCGCGCCGGAAGGCCCGCTCCTCGCGGGGCGGACGGGGCCGCCGCTGAGGCAGGTCCCCGGGCGGTCTCGCCCCGCCTGGGACGCAAGAATCCGCAGGGGCCGCAAGAACGCGAAAGCGAGCCTCTCCACCGGGCTCGTACCTCCGGTTCTTCACGAACGCATGCCGCTGGACCCCAGCGGATCGGAGGTTTGCCATGAGACGACTGGTGGCTCTCGCCGGCGTCGCCCTCGGGATCGCGGCCTTCGCGACGGTCGCCCGGGCGCAGCCTGCCAACATCGACGTGGACGAGCACCTGGCCGCCCCGGTGCCCCACCGCTACATCCACGGCCGGCTCGGCGACGCGAGCTTCCAGATCGCGCTGCCGGACCACTGGAACGGCAAGCTCCTCGTCGGCGCCCGGGGGTACTCGGGCAACGAGTTCTCGGCGGGCTCGTTCAAGACCGTGGGGCTCCAGAAGGGCTACGCCTACGCCCTCAGCGACCAGGGCTGGTACCGGTACACGATCATCGACCAGCCCGAGGACAAGTACTACGAGTCCCAGCGCCGGATCCTGCAGCTCACGCACTACGTGAAGGCGACCGTGAAGCGGCACTACGGCGCGGCCGCGTCGCGCACCTTCATGGTGGGCGGCTCGAACGGCGGCCACAACACGAAGATGATGGTGGAGGAGTACCCGGGCGAATACGACGGCGGCATCGCCGGATACGGCATCACCTCGCACATCGAGTGGCTGGGCTCGAGCGCGCGGTTCGTGCGCAACTACGACGTCATCGCGCCGCGCATCGCCGACATCGTCGCCGCCCGCGCCGCCACCCCGGGCTGGGATCCGGCCGTCACGCCGCTCACGCCTCCCCTCACCCCGGACCAGATCGAGGCGCTGCTCGGCATCTACAACATGCCGGCCCAGGTGGGCGGGCTCGGCTTCAACATCGGGCGCGTTCCCGGTTCCGAGTACCGCTGGGCCGGCGACTACGGCTCGATCCTCGGCTACGTGGTCACCTCGCTCGCGAAGTTCGACCCCTTCTACGATCCGGATGGCGACGGCGTCCTCTCGCTCGAGGAGACGAAGGCGTGGGACCCGAACGAGAGCCCCGTCCAGGTCCACAACGACCTTCGCAGGTTCGACAACACCGGCGACCTGAGGCGCCCCGTCATCATCGGCCACGGGTCGCACGACTGCATCGTCTCGCCGGGCGAGACCGCGGCGTACAAGCGGCTCGTCGAGGCGCGCTTCGGCGTCGCGGGCGCCCGGGAGCTCCTGGCCGTGTACTACATCCCGGGGATGGGGCACGGCGGCGCCGAGTACAACGCGGCGCTCGGCGCCCAGCTCGACGCGCTCGAGGCATGGGTCGACTACCGGGAGAGCGGCGGCACCGCCGGATCTCCCCCGCCGGACGTCCTCGTGGGCGGTCTGGGCCGCTACCCGCGCGACTGAGGCTCCTCGGCGCGGGAGGCGGCGGCCGAGTCGAGAGGTGCCCCGGCGAGGTCGGCCGGGGCACCATCGGCCGCCCTCACGCCGCCCGCCGCACCCCGCTCCGCGTGGGGCGCCGTCCTGGGTGAAAACGCGCACCCCGAGTGAGGAGTGCGCCATTTGGCGCAGGTCGGGTCCGCCCCGGCCAGGCAGTCCCAGCCGTATCGCGGCGCCGCCGCGCAGCGACGGGGCGCCGTGAACACGCTGTTGAACACGCGGCGGCCGTGGAGTTGACCCCCTGTGCGGCCACGGTCCCGGCCCTTCACGGCGTAAACCGATGCCTTACCGAAACGTAAAGGTACGCTGCCCGTCCATCTGCGTCAGGAACGCGCAGTCGGCGTATGCCGAGCGAGAACGCACATCCGGCATCCGGGGTGCAGGCGGCGTCGGCCCACGTGGCGCGCGGGGGCGACGCCGCCGGCGACACGTCAACCCCAATCCTTCGGAGCACTCTCATGACGGGACGCTTCACTTTGGCCTTGGCCGCGCTGGCCAGCCTCGCGACGGGCACGCCCGCGCTCGGCCAGACCCACGCCACGCTCACCTGGACCGGCTACGGCATGTGCCGCACCTGCCACGCCACGCAGGCGGACGAGGTCTTCGGCTCCAGCCACTATCAGTGGATGGGGAGCGCGCCGTA
>DATIUR010000350.1:0-1728 GCA_035466675.1 Anaeromyxobacteraceae bacterium
TGCTCGAACCCGGCCCGCGCGAGCGCGTGCAGGGCCTGGGGGGAGAGGTTCAGGTCTTCGAAGGTCCTGGATTCCAAGCGGGCGAACATAGCGGGCCCGGGGCCCGGATGCACGGGACCCGTCGCGTGCGCCCCGGCCGCGGCGCGTCAGGGCGTCGCGTTGAGCCAGACGTCGAGGCGGTAGGTCCACGTCCGCTCGTCGAAGTGCGATCCGACGAGGTCGGGCCTCCCGTCACCGTTCAGGTCCGCCACCGCGAACGGCTGGCCGTCCAGCGCGACGGAAGGCCCCAGTGCGCCGCCGCCGACGCCGAGCCGCACGACCGAGGCGTTCGAGCCGATCCCGCCGTTCTGGTGCAGGACCGCCAGGAGGTCGGGCCAGCCGTCGCCGTTCAGGTCGGCCACCTCGACCAGGCCGGGATACATGCCGGTCTGCCAGGTCACGGCGTCGGGGAACGCGCCCGTCCCGTCCCCGCGGAGCACGGTCACGTGGTCGGTCGCGTCGTTCGCCACCACGAGATCCACGTGGCCGTCCCGGTCGAGATCCGCGGCGGCCACGTCCATCGGGAAGAGCCCGGGCTCGAAGGCCCCCGCGCCCGGCGCGAACGCGCCCGACCCGTCGCCGAGGAGCACCGGGCCGCCCGTGGAGACGAGGTCCACGGGCCCGCCCGGACGAAGCGCGGCGGCGACCAAGCTCACGGGGTCCGCCGCCGGGTACGGGACGGCCGGAGCGAAGGCGCCGCCCCCGGTGGCCAGGTGCACGGAGAGCCGATCGCTCAGCCGCTCCACCGATGCGAGGTCGACGTTCCCGTCGCCGTCGAGATCCGAGGCCACGACCTCCACGGGGAAGATGCCGACGCCCAGGCGAAGGGGCGGACCGAAGGTCCCAGGTCCGGCTGCCCCCACGTTCAGGAGGACGTCCACGTAGCCGTTCACGAGGTAGGTGTCCCCTTCGACGGGCCTCTCGGCGACGGCGAGGTCCGGACGGCCGTCGCCGTCGAGGTCGGCGGCCGCCAGGCCCGCCAGGGACGATCCCGCGAGACCGACCGGGATCGGGCTCGGCAGGGCGAAGCCGCCCTCGCCGTCACCCCGCGCGACCCACGCGTCGGTTCCCCCCGGGACGGTGAAGGCGACGTCCGTGCGGCCGTCGCCGTCGAAGTCCGCGGCCGCGAGCCGCGGCGGCCCGGAGGTCTCCCGGCAGGATAGCCGGAAGCCCGGGATGGGCGGCGAGCCCGCCCCTTCCGAGCCCTCGCCCCGGGGGCCGCCGTTTCCGCCTGCGACGGTCCTCCGGACGTGCCTTTCGGGAGAAGTACCGGCGCCTTGCCCCGCGGCGGCTACCCCCCCGTCCCCGGTTCCGCCCGCAGGAGCCGGATCGCCCACAGCGCGAGGAGGCCGAGCAGGACGCCCATGCCCACGCCGATGGCGAAGCGGTACCGCTCCGAGAAGGGGCGCGGGGCCTCGCGCGTCGCGAAGCGCGGGTTGGGCCCGGCCGGGCCGAGGGTGGCCCGGGAGACCGGCGCGCCGGGGGTGCGGGCGAGCACGGCCCCGAGGTCGTAGACGGGCGGAGAGGCCTCGGCGTGCCCGAGCAGCGCCGCGTGCGCCCCGGCCGCGTCGGCGCGGAACACGACCTCCTGCGCCCGCCATTCGACCCGCACGCCGCGCACCTCGAGCGGCCCCGCGTCGCCGTCCCGGACCTCGATGCGGAGGTGGCGGCGTCCGCCGGCGGACGCCT
>DATIUR010000351.1:0-7930 GCA_035466675.1 Anaeromyxobacteraceae bacterium
AGCACGAGTGCGCCACCAGGACCACGCCCTACCCAGAAATCCACCGCGGGATGCGCCGCGCGCAAGGCATCTCTGATCTGCTGGGCGTCCTCCGAGGTGGCGCGGGAGGGAACCGAACGCTCGGCCTGCTCAAGTTGCGTCTCTCGCCCAGGCTTCGCCGCCTCGATCTCCTTCGCGGTCTTCTCGTACCAGGCCCGGTACTTGTCCACCCGCTTCGGGTAGAACCGGCCGCTCGCCAGAGACACGTACTTCGTCTCCGTGCGCATCATGTCGATGAGCTTGCCCCACGCGCGCTCCGGGACCGGGTCCTCCTTCGCCCGCTCCTCTGGCGGCTTCGCGTACCACTCGGCGAACCGCTCTCGCCACTGTTGGTTTGTCTTTCCACCACGAGTCGAGGCGAAGAGACGTGCCACCGAGTACGCTTGCTGGATCCCGAACTCATTGACCGGGAAGTCGGCAAGAGCCCGGTCCATGTAGTCGGACACGATCCGGTGGACCATCTCCGGCACTTCGCCCGGTTCCGCTGCGCGTTCCTTGCCGAAGGTGCCCTCGATGGCCGCGAGGGTCCACTCCCAGACCGCGGGTTTCTCTTCGTACACCTCCCGGGTGAGCCAGGGCGGCCGATTGCGCAGCGGGACGACCTCTCGCTTGCCGGCCGGGATCGTCGCCACCACCGGCGTCTCGCCGATGCTAGCGATCCGGGTTCCTTCGGGAGTCGGACCCGCCTCCTCGCGCACCGCGATGAACGACTCGCCGCCCGTCCCCCGGAACTTCTCGGGTTCCGTCTTCGAGAAGGCCCCGAACTTCGCCTTCTTGGCCTCCTTCGCCTGGTAGGCCACGGCGTCCGCCGCCTCGGGCCCGACCCCGACGCCCATCGAGACGGAGGCTCGGTATCCGGGGGCGAGCTCGGGCGCCTCGCCGAGGCGCGCCTGGAGCGCGCGGGCGAAGGCCTCGGCCTGCGCCCGGGTCTTGAACCCGCCGGCGTGGAACTCGTCCCCGCCCCACCGGTAGAGCCGCCCCTCGCCCCCGGTCGCGTCGCGGGCGGCGCGCATCGCCTCCGCGATCGTCTTCAAGAACTTGTCCCCGACCGCGTGGCCCCCGAAGAGGTCCTGGGCCCCAAGGTCGTTCGCGTCGATCGCGACATCCCAGCTGGTCGGCG
The DNA here is from genome assembly GCA_035466675.1 of Anaeromyxobacteraceae bacterium. Lineage (GTDB taxonomy): Bacteria > Myxococcota > Myxococcia > Myxococcales > Anaeromyxobacteraceae > Anaeromyxobacter. The sequence continues at coordinate 1,160 of DATIUR010000351.1, forward strand.
AGCGGTTCCGGCGGTAGTCCTCGAACCCCTCGCGGTTGAGGAGGCCGGTCAGCGGCTCGACGTAGGCCCGGGCTTCGAGGCGCGACTGTGCTCGCCGATCTCCTGCCATCGCGGCGTCGAGTTCCGCGACCGCGGCCGGGGAGAGCGACTTCCGGAGCTCGGTCTGCACGTCCCGGATGACCGCCGCCCCCTTCGGACCCAGGATCCGGAGCCTCTGCACCCCGATCAGGTGGGCCACCTCGGGCACCGGGATCCCGGTCCGGAGCGACCACGAGCCGGCGGTCTCGGCGACCGTCGCCCCGACGGCGACCGCCTGGTCCGGCTCGACGCCCGCGCCCTCGGCCTTCGCCCGGACGATCTCCGCGACCAGCGCCTTCTCCCGCTCGAACTCCGGGCCCCGCGCCTTCTTCGCCTCCTCCTCGAGCTTGGCCTGCTGCCGCTGGAAGTCCGCCTCCTCGCGCGGGGTCCGGGCCTCGGCCGAGAGCTTCGAGTCGTCCTTCAGGGCCAAGACGTGCTCGGTCCTCCCCAGCCGGGCGAGGTACCGGTCCATCGGCAGGGCGACGAACCCCCCGACCGAGCCCTCGTAGGAGGCCCCCGCTCCGAGATCGGCGGCCTGCTTGGCCGGGTCGATGCGCTTCCCCTGCCAGTAGGTGTCCCAGGCGGCCCGGTCGACGAACACCTGCGCGCCGGGCGCCACGCCCCGCAGGAACTCCTCCGCCGCCTCGGGGCTCCGGTCCGGGAGCTTCGACTCGCGCAGGGCCTCGGCCGCGGCCTGCAGCTGCCTGGTGTGCTGCCTGGAAAGCTCGGAGATCCCGCGCTCGTGGAAGGCCTGGCGCAGGGGCCCGATGGCCGAGACCCCGAGGAATCCGACGAACGCATGCTCGAAGGATTCCCAGGTCCGATCGGCCACCTCGTCCACGTCGAACTCGTGGGCGGGGTCGAGCGCCTTCTCGGCCAGCTGGACCGTGGTCTCTTCGAGGGCCGTGGTCGCGGCCATGGCCGCGGCGCCCAGCGCGTTGTGCGCGCCCCACCGGGCGACCGCCCGCGAGGCGATGGCCGCCCCGGCCTGGTTCGTCAGGATCCGGTCCACCAGGGCGCCGGGGAGCCGCTTGGCGACCGGCCCCACGAGACCCTTCGCGATCGGACCGACGCCCACCCCGAACAGGACGCCCGCCCCCACCGCGGTGGCAGCCGCGCCCGCGGTCACCTGGCCCGGGGTGAGCTTCTGGCCCTCCGGCCCCTCCAGCGCCTCGAGCCGCTCGCCGGCCGGCCCGAAGGTCGTGGCCGCCCCGAGTCCTACGAGAGCTGGCGTGCCACCCACCGCGCCCGCCGCGAGGTAGGGGGCGGCCTCGAACGGAGTCGTCCAGGCCCGGGCGAGGATGCTCTTCGCGTGGAGGTCCTGGGCCTGACGCATCGCGTCGGCGAACTCGACGCGGCGCGCCGTCTCCTCGTCGCTCTCGCCCTTGAAGATCCCGCGGATCGTCTCGATCGGCCTCCACTCCGGCGTCTCATACAGGTTCCCGAGCCCGAGGCGGTGCAGGCTGGAGGCGAGGCTCGCCCGGATGCTGGCGAACCCCTTGCGCGTCGACTGGCCGGGCGAGACGAGGAACCACTCGGCCTCCGAGAGCTTCCCGAGGTCGTCCCGGACGAGGGCCATGTTCCGGGGCTCGGAGGCGTACCGGGTCAGGTGCGCCGCCATGTTCTCGGGGGCGTCGAGCGGGAACTCGAGCCGCTTGGCGGTCGCCGCGAGGCTCTCCGGGACGCCGGTCCGGCGCGAGAACTCCAGGACCTTCGCGTGCTGGTCCGGGTTGATGCTCTGCGTCACCTGGTGGGCGGCGCGCAGGCGCGTGGTCGGGTCCGGCTCGGCGGCGTCCGGCTCCGAGACCGGTTCTCGGCGAAGCGTACCCTGGAGGGCCGCGGGCGCGGCCGGCGCGCGGTCGAACTCCTCCCAGGGATCGGCCGGCGGCCTGGCCGGGTCGGCCGGAGCCTGCTCGAACTCGTCCCAGGGACCAGCCATCTACCGGACCCTCTCGACCCCGTTCGGGTCGATGAACCGTGTCCCCGGGGGCAGGGCGCGGGCCTCCTCGATGGTCTGGACGCGGACAGGGGAGCCCCGGGGCGCGGCCCCGGCGGGCGCAGGACGGGCGCCCGGCTGCGGAGGCGGGTTCGGGCCCTGGGCGGGTCGCCCCGGGGCTCCAGAGGGAAGCGGGCGAGGCTGGGCGGCCGGCGCGCGCTCGGTCGCGATCCGCTCGAGCGCCGCGAGCCCCGGCTGGTCCGCGTCCGGGGGCACCCGGAAGCGGTCCGCCTTCGCCTTGTTCCGGGCCTGCCAGGCCATCATCTCCTGGTCGTTCAGGCGGCCGGGGATCTCGCCGTAGGTCACGGCCTCGGACAGGATCCGGTTCATCTCCTCGGCTGGCATGGTCTTCGCGTCCGGGTTGTCGAGGAGCCAGGTCACCCGGTCGCCCCGGACCGTGGCGAGGAACTGGGCCCGGCGCGAGCCGCGGTAGCCGAGCGAGGTCGCGAGGGCGTCGAGCCGGCGGTTGAACTCGCGCTCGTCGGCCCCGGCGTTGGCCTCGTACAGGCGTCGGATCCGGCCCTGCTCCGCCTTCACCCGGGCGCGCAGCCGCGGGGAGCCCTGGGCGAAGAGGTCCGCCTGGTCCACGTTCAGGCTGATCTGGTCGTGGCCCTGGACCCCGGCGAGCGGAAGGGCGCGGAACTCCCACAGAAGCAGGTCGTCCTCCCGGTTCTGGTCGGTCCGGCCGGAGCGGGCCGCGGCGTGCGCCTTCTGCTCGATCCGGGCCTTCCCCTCCTCGGAGAGGATCTGGTAGTCGCGGGACCGCCGGTCGAGCCCCTGGCCCTGGTAGAGCGCGATCTCGAGGCGGGACTCCGGCTGGGAGTCGGAGGCCTTGCGCGCCGCGTCGTCCTCCCGGAACCGCTGGGCGAGCCGCTTCCCCGCCTCGTCCGCCACCGCCGTGTCCTCGATCCCGCGGACCGCGGCGAGCGCGGCCCCGGGGTCGCCCCGCGACTCGACCCAGATCCGGGCCTCCTCGCGGCGCGCCGCGTCGCTCTTCGTGACCTGCTCCACCTTCCCCACGTAGTCCGCGGCCAGCGGACCGAGGTCCTGCTCGTGGGCCTTGAAGAACGCCCGGGCGTCGGCCGCGCGCCCCGTGTCCGCGAGCAGCCGGTCGAGCACGTCCTTGACCAGGGCGCGCTGCCAGGTCTCGAGCATGGCCCGGCCCCCGGCCTCGTCCAGCCCCAGGCGCTCGGCCTCCTGCTCCACGGTCTCGGCGGCCGTCCGGAGCTGCCGCTCGCGCTCGACCGGATCCGTGTAGACGGCGAGCGCCGCGCCCCCGGCCGCCGCCATCCGGGCCTTGAACGACTGCCGGGAGACCCCCTCGAGCTGCTCCCCGGTGTGGAGCTCGACCGCCCGGACCGCCCCCAGGAACTCGGGGTGCGACCGCTCCAGGAACAGGGCCCGCTGCCGCTCGTTCTTCAGGCCCCGGGCCAGCTCCTCCCGCCGCTTCTGCAGGGCCTCGGTCACCTCGGTCGATGCCTGGATCGCGTTGTGCCCCTGGAGGGACCGGAAGCCCTGCGGCCCGTGGACCTGGCCGAGGATCTCCTGCGCGTAGGTGGCCTCCGCGGCCTGGGCCGCCGACTTGTCGGCCTCCAGGGTGACGCGCTCCACCGCGCCGGCGAGCCGCACGAGTCCCTCGCCCAGTCCCGCGCCGAAGGCGTCCGGGTCCTGCCGCCGGGTGTCGTAGGGGGTAGGGCGGGGCGCCGTGCCCTCGATCCGCTCCAGGGGGATGGTCGGGATGTTGGGCATCAGCGCCCCGCTCCAGCGATCGAGCCCGCGGCGCCCACGATGCCGCCGGCCAGGTTCAGGTACGAGGCCCGCTCGGCGTCGCGGGCCGCCGCCCGGAAGTTCCGCCCCTGCATCCGGTAGCCCCATGCCTGACGCGCCGCGTTGTTCCGGATGATCTGGGCGTCGAGTTCCACCAGCATGGCGGTCTGGGAGATGGTCCGGGCGGCGCTCCCGCTCCCGACATCGACCCCGGCGTGCCCGTAGGCCGCCATCTGCTGGCCGGCGAGCATGTCCCCGGACATCCGGGCCTTGGCCGCCTCCTGCTCGCCGCGCTGCTGGGCGTCGGCCGCGGCAGCCTCGGCCAGGCGGGCGTTCGCCCGACCCTGCCGGGCCTCCGCCTTCCCCGCCTGGTAGTTCGAGTAGAGCTTGATGCCCGTCCCCACCACCATCGCGATCGGCACCGCCGCGGCCATCAGGCCCTCCTCTGCGCCACGTAGAACGGGGCACCGTTCGCCGCCGAGAAGACCAGGTCCTGCTCCTCGAAGCCGAGCGCCTCGAGCCAGGCGCGCGCCTCCCGGTCGATGGCGTGGACCACCGCCTGCACCGTCTCCCCGACGTGGCGGGCCAGGGCGCGCTTCACTTCCCGGTGCATCGTGAACCGGACCCGGTAGGCCTCGTCCGTGGTCGCGAGCCAGGCCTGCGGCTCGCCCCCGAACTGCGCGAAACCACCCAGGACCTCGGGCCGGCCGTCCAGGAGGATGGCCCAGGCGTCGGGCGAGTGCTGGAGCGAGAAGCGCAGGGCCTCCTCCGTGCTCATGTACCCGAGGCCGAGGATCGCCACCCGGTTGAACTCGGCGAGGCGCGGCGCCACGCTCGCGGCCTGGTCCGGTCCGGCTGGAACGACCTCGACCCTCAAGAGACCTCCCTCGTGAGACCGCGGATCTCCAGCGTCCAGGGTTCCGTGTGCTCGATGGCGCAGCGCCCGCCCACGTTCCACCCGCTCGACACCGGGACCCACAGGACCTTCTTGTCCCCGCCCGGGTCGTACTCGGAGTCCGAGACCTTCCGGCTCGACGCCCCGGCCAGCGTCTCGCCGATCTTGACCGCGGCGCCCGCCTCCAGCCCCGACGGCGCTAGGAACTCCAGCCCCACCCGGGCGACCGTCTTCTTCCCCATCCGGCCCTCGGGCCAGTCGAGCGTCTCGACCTGGGCCGTCCGCACGAGCCCGACTACCGCATAGGTGGCCGCAGTCCCGGTGAAGGTCACCGACCCGCTCGCCACCGTGTACGTCCCGCGCCAGGTGCCCGCCGCCCAGACGCCCACCGTCCGGCCCTCGAGGTGCGACAGGCCCGAGATCGTGTTCGTCGAGGCGCCGGAGTAGACGAGGGAGCAGTCCAGCCCGACCGCCGCCTGCAGGCTGGCCGGCGAGCTGGTCGCCATCCGCTCCACGTACCGCTTCGTCTGCGCGTTGATCGTCCGCCGAACGATGAGGAAGAGCACGTCCTCCGAGCCGTTCGGGATCGTGGTCACGGCCTCGACCGCGTCGCCCCCCGTGTCGTGCCGCGCCCAGGCCCACATCTGCCGCTCGCGGATGAAGGTCAGCGAGAGCAGGGCGCCGTCCGAGCGCACGAGCCAGATGATCGACCGGGGCTCCTTCGCGTAGGCCCAGTCGACGATCGAGTAGCCCTCGAGCAGGTGCTTCGCGTCCTCGGACAACTCCATCCCGCCCCACTCGGAGGCGTCGGAGGCGTAGTAGAAGTCGCGGACTGCCTGGCCGCCGGCCTGGACGTAGAGCGCGCCCTCGCCCACGACGATCGGCTGGACCCGGGTCGAGCCTCGGTTCGAGCGCTCACGCGCCCGGATCGAGTCGAAGGCGATGGCCTCGTCCCCGGCCGCCCCGATGACCCACTCGCCTTCCGACGTGAACGCGAGCAACTTCCCGAGCGGGACGAGCGCCCGAACCTCCTCGAACCGACGCGCCGTGACCGTGAACTCCAGCGCGTCGTCCGCCTTCTGGACCACGTTCTCGTCGTGGTTCTTGTAGTCGGCGACCGCGGACGTGAGGATCGTTGCCGGCTGGAGCATGCTCCCCGCGGTCACGAACCGGTCGTCGAAGTAGCACCCACAGGACGGGTAAGAGAGATCCGACTGGAAGGGGTTGTCCCAGGTCCGGGGCGAGTCGGTCCACACGGGCTCGAACCCCTTGTCCTCGAACGAGGCCGTGGTCGGCGAGCTGCCCGCAGCGACGACGGGCTGCTCCACGGTCCCCACGAACCCGAAGCGTCCGCTCGACCCGGCGTAGACGTAGTAGCGTCGCGCCTTCACGATCACGTCCCACTTGATCGTCACGACCTTGTCCGGGTAGCAGACCACCTTCCCCGAGCCGGAGGGGGTGAGGGCCGCGCTTCCCTTCGACTCGCGGCCCGTCTCCTCGTCCTCCCAGGTGACGACCCACTGCCGCTTGAGCGGCGGGTGCGTCGCGTCGCCCGTCTGATCGATGGCACCGTCGAACGCGAGACCCGAGACGACGAGCGTGGGCGGGTCCTTGTACCAGTCGCGCAGGCGCCAGTCGTGGAGCCCGAAGCGCACGAACTCCTTGGGCGGGAAGTACCGGTGGAAGATCGTCAGCACGTCCCCGGACTGGGCCGTTGCCAGCTCGCGGACCAGGCTCGTGGGCCACGGGGTCGTGACCTCGTGGATCTCGGTGCCCCTGCACGCGGCGATCGTGTAGTACGTCCCGGCGGGGATGGTCGGGTCCGAGGTCCAGGCCGCGCCATCGTACCGAGCGCACCGATCCTTCCCCACGAAGACGAAGTAACCCCGGGAGTAGGTCAGCCCACGGAATGGGGCCGTGCCGCCCGGGCTGAGGTTCGTCCACGCTTCCGTCGTACAGTCGTAGGCGTAGGCTCTCGGGGTGGTACCTCCGCCCGATGGCTGCCACTCGCCGCCCGCGAGGATGGCGCGCGTCT
>DATIUR010000352.1:0-2133 GCA_035466675.1 Anaeromyxobacteraceae bacterium
GGCGGCGGCCAGGAACAGGCCGGCGGAGGGCAGGTAGGCATACCGGTCGGCCAGCGCCTGGCTGCCCACCTGCACGACGCCGACGACCGGCACCAGCGTGCCGGCGAACCAGAGCCAGCCCACCGCCAGCTCCGGGAACGCCCGGGCCCGCCGGATCGCGAGCGCCGTGGCGGCGGCCAGGAGGGCGGCGGCGCCGATCGCCTCCCAGGCGCCGACCTCCCGGAACGGGTAGAAGACGGCCAGATCCGCGGGCCAGAGCGTCATCCGGACGTATCCGACGTAGGAGACGGCCGCGTTCGCGAGCCGGACCGGGACGGGCAGCTCGAGCCCGGCCAGCGACCCGCCGCGGCCCTGGGCGACCACGGTCACCGTCGAGGAGGCGGCGGAGAGGGCGAGGAGCGGGAGCTTCTCCAGCAGGAGGCGCCGGAGCGGGAGGACGGGGCGGGCGAGGGCGTCGCCGCCGTCCGCGGGTCCGGAGCCGGCCATCCGGCGGAGCGGCCAGAAGTCGAGGACGAGCAGCAGGAACGGGAAGGTCACCCACATCGGCTTCGAGAGGAGGCTCGCCGCGAAGGCGAGGACGACGGCGAGGTACGTTCCGGCCCGGGGCCGCTCCGCGTGGCGCGCGTAGGCGAGCAGGGCGAGCAGGCCGAAGAGGGTGGAGAGGACGTCCTTGCGCTCCGCCACCCAGGCCACCGACTCCACGTGGAGCGGGTGGACCGCGAAGAGCGCGGCCACGAGCAGGCTCCGCCCGCGCGCCCCGGTCATGCGGGACAGGGCCAGGAAGAGGAGGGCCGCGTCGACGGCGTGCAGGAGCGCGTTCACGAGGTGGTGCGGTCCGGCGCGGACCCCGAACAGCTCGACGTCGAGCATGTGCGAGAGCCAGGTGAGCGGGTGCCAGTTGCTCGCGTGCAGCGTGGTGAACGCCCAGAGGACCCCGTCCCAGGAGATCCCGCCCCGCACCCTCGGGTTGTCGATCACGTAGCGGTTGTCGTCGAGGTGGACGAACTCGAAGCCGGCCACCGGCGCGTAGAGGAGGAGCGTCCCCGCCGCGAGCGCCAGGGCGCCGAGGAGCCGGGCGCGGCCGGGGGGCCAGCGGGAGGGGCCCGCCCAGGCCGGCCATCCGGCCCCGGGGGCCTCCGGCGGCGAGCCCGCGAGCACGCCCGTCACCGCGCGGCTGCGCGCGGTCCCGGCGCGGCCGGGAGCTCCAGGCGGCGGCCGTACTCCGAGAGCCGGGGCGGCCGGCGGAGCCCCCAGCGGGCCAGCCGGAACTCGAGCGCGGTGCCGAGCACGCCGAAGCCGTACTTCACGCTGCGCCGGAAGTTGATGGAGGAGGCCTCGGTGAAGTAGCGCGTCGGGCAGGTCAGCTCGCCGATGTCGAACCCGAACCAGAGCGTCTGGGCGAGCATCTGGTTGTCGAAGACGAAGTCGTCCGAGTTCTCGTGCAGGGGCAGCGTCTCGAGCAGCCGGCGCGAGAAGGCGCGGTAGCCGGTGTGGTACTCGGCCAGCTTGTAGCCGACCAGGAGGTTCTCCGCGGCGGTGAGGAACCGGTTCGCCACGTACTTCCAGAGCGGCATGCCGCCCCGCCGCGCGCCGACCCCGAGGATGCGCGACCCGAGCACGCAGTCGAAGTGGCCGCTCGCCACCATCGAGGCCATGGCCGGCATGAGCCTCGGGGAGTACTGGTAGTCGGGGTGGACCATCACCACGATGTCGGCGCCCCGCCCCAGGGCCTCGGTGTAGCAGGTCTTCTGGTTGCCGCCGTACCCGCGGTTGCGGGGGTGGACGATGCAGTGCACCCCGAGCTGCCGGGCCACCTGGACGGTGTCGTCGTGGCTGGCGTCGTCCACCACGATGACGTCGTCGGCCGCCGTCCGATCGATCTCGGCGACGGTCTGGGCGAGGGTCCGCCCCGCGTTGTAGGCCGGCATGACGACGCACACGCGCTTGCCCGCGATCATCTCCGCTCCCGCCTCCGGTGGCGCGCGAGTATACCCGCTTCCGGGCGCGATCAGGGCGGCCGTCCCGACCGACAGGAGCGCGGCCAGGGCCCGGCGGCCGCCTACGGAGCGCACGGGTTCGACCGCCGCTTGGCGGTGCCCTGGCGGATGGCGTCCCGCTCCGCCTCGCACCGCT
>DATIUR010000353.1:0-13610 GCA_035466675.1 Anaeromyxobacteraceae bacterium
TCGCCTTCCAGGTGGCGGCGCTCCTGGCGTAGCCGTTCACCACGATGACGCCGTTCACGCCCATTCGGTCTCCCCACTCGGGCGGGAACTGGAAGACGTACTCGAGCCACTCGCCCACGCCGTCGTCCGGCTTCCCCTCGACCCAGGCGGTATGGGCGTTGAAGTCGTGCACCTGCTTCGCCGCGTACGAAGCCTTCCCCTGCGGCGCCAGCGCCGACGAGGCGCGCACCTCTCGGACGGAGCCGCCGCAGTACCAGCTGCAGCCGGGCAGGAGGTCCTCGCCGCCGCCGTAGCGGTCGGCCTCCGCCTCGGGGACGACCTTCGCGTCCACGACCGGGACGCCCCCGCCCGCCCCGGCCGGCCCTCCGGCCGAGGCGAGGAGCGCGAGAAGCCCGGCGGCCAGGGCGCGACCCGTCGATCTCATGCCTTCCTCCGGTCCACGCGGCCGGACGGGCGCGATCCCCCGCGCCCCCCGGCGGCCTCCCGCCGCCAGTGCCCGCTCCGGCCGCCCTTCTTCTCCAGGAGCTCGATCCGCTCGATCGACATGCCCCGCTCGTGGCGCTTCAGCATGTCGTACACGGTCAGGCAGGCCGCCGCCACCGCCGCCAGGGCCTCCATCTCCACGCCGGTGCGGTCGACCGTGCGCACGGTGGCGGTCACCTCCACGCCGCCGCCGCCGGGGACGGCCTCCACCTCCACCCCCGAGAGCGCGATGGGGTGGCACAGGGGAACGAGGTCGGGCGTCCGCTTGGCGGCCATGATCCCGGCCAGGCGGGCCGCGGCCAGGACGTCGCCCTTCTCCACCTCGCCGCGCCGGATCCGCGCCACGGTGGCCGGCGACATGAGCACCCGGCCGCGGGCCACCGCCACCCGCTCGGTTCGAGGCTTCGCGCCGACGTCGACCATCCTCACGGAGGGGCCCCCTAGCCGCCGTGCTCGGCGAGCCAGCGCTCCGCGTCGATGGCGGCCATGCAGCCCATGCCCGCCGCCGAGACGGCCTGGCGGTAGGTCGGGTCGGCCACGTCCCCGGCCGCGAACACCCCCTCGACGCTGGTGGTGGTCGAGGGCGACCTCACCTTGAGGTAGCCGACGTCGTTCATGTCGAGCTGGCCCTTGAAGATCCGGGTGTTCGGCTCGTGGCCGATCCCCATGAAGACGCCCTTGAGCGGCAGCTCCCAGGTCTTCCCGTCCTTCGTGCTCCTGAGGCGCGCGCCGGTGACGGCCTTGCCGTCCCCCAGGATCTCGTCCACCACCGCGGAGAGGACGAGCTCGATCTTGGGGTTCTTGCGGGCCCGGTCCTGCATGATCTTGGAGGCCCTGAGCTCGTCCCGCCGGTGGACCAGGTGGACCTTCGAGGCGTACTTGGTGAGGAAGGTGGCCTCCTCGATGGCGGTGTCGCCCCCGCCCACCACCGCCACCTCCACGCCCCGGAAGAAGAAGCCGTCGCAGGTGGCGCAGGCCGAGACGCCGCGCCCCTGGTACTTCTTCTCCGAGTCGATGCCGAGCCACTTCGCCGACGCGCCGGTGGCCACGATCACCGCGTCGGCGGTGAAGAGCTTGTCGTCCTGCCACAGCTGGAAGGGACGGCGCGAGAAGTCCACCCGGCTCACCTCGGCCTGGACCCCCCGCGTGCCGAAGCGCTCCGCCTGCTTCTTCATGAGGTCCATCAGCTCCGGGCCCAGGATGCCGTCCGGGAAGCCGGGGTAGTTCTCGACCTCGCTCGTGATGGTGAGCTGGCCGCCCGGCTGCATGCCCTCGAAGAGCAGGGGGCTCAGGTTGGCGCGGGCGGCGTAGAGCGCGGCGGTGTAGCCGGCCGGTCCGCTCCCCACGATGACGAGCTTCTCGTGCTGGGCCATGTCCTCTTCTCCTCGCCTTCCGTCGCGGGCGACGTAGGTTTAGCCCCTTCGAGCCCGGGTGTCACCGTGAAGGTTCGACGCCTCCGGACCCCTCTGGTAAGCTGCCGGCTGGCATGGATCCGCAGGCGCTCCGGGCGTGCTCCCTCTTCCAGGCCCTCGGCGCGGATCAGCTCCGCAAGGTGGCCGCCATCGCCACGCACCGCGACCTCGGCGCCGGCGAGGTCGTCTTCCGCGAGGGCGATCCGGGCGACGAGATGTTCGTGGTGGTGGCCGGCAAGGTGCGCATCTCGAAGCAGGTGCAGGGCGTGGGCGAGGAGGCCCTCACCATCCTCGAGAGCGGGTCGTACTTCGGGGAGATGGCGATGATGGACGACTCGCCGCGCTCGGCCGATGCGCTCGCCCACACCACCTGCGCGCTGGCCGTGATCCGGCGCGAGGAGCTCGATCAGCTCATGTTCGTGGACCGGGACCTGGCCTACGCGCTGCTCTGGACCTTCGTCCGCACGCTGGCGAGCCGGCTGCGCGAGACGAACGAGAAGATCCGCGCGTTCTTCGCGATGTCGGGCCCGCCTTCCTGAAGCCGGAAGCCCGGAGCCGACGCGGCGAAGCGAGCCAGCACGGGGCCCTCACCCCTCCGACTCGTAGTACTCGAGCCCGAGGTGCGTGATGAGATCCTCGCCGGCCATGTGGCGAAGCGTGTTCTTGAGCTTGGTGAGCTGGATGAAGAGGTCGTGCTCGGGGTAGAGCCCGTCCGCCACCATCGGGCTCTTGAAGTAGAAGGAGAGCCACTCCTGGATCCCGCTCATCCCCGCGCGCTGCGCCAGGTCGAGGAAGAGGGCGATGTCGAGCACCACCGGCGCGGCCAGGATGGAGTCCCGGCAGAGGAAGTTCACCTTGATCTGCATGGGGTAGCCGAGCCAGCCCACGATGTCGACGTTGTCCCAGCCCTCCTTGTTGTCGCCGCGGGGCGGGTAGTAGTGGATCTGGACCTTGTGGTGGAACGAGCCGTAGAGGTCCGGGTAGAGCTTCGGCTGCAGGATGTGCTCGAGCACCGAGAGCTTCGACACCTCCTTCGTCTTGAAGCTCCCGGGGTCGTCGAGCACCTCGCCGTCGCGGTTCCCCAGGATGTTGGTGGAGAACCACCCCTCCAGCCCCAGCATGCGGGCCTTGAGCATGGGCGCCAGCGCCGTCTTGAGGAGCGTCTGGCCGGTCTTGAAGTCCTTCCCGGCGATGGCCACGCCCTCCCGGCGGGCCAGCTCCTGCAGCGCCGGCACGTCCACCGTCAGGTTGGGGGCGCCGTTCGCGTAGGGGACGCCCTCCTTCAGGGCGGCCCAGGCGTAGATCATCGACGGGGCGATGGCGGGGTCGTTCGCGGCCATCGCCTTCTCGAAGCGCTCGAGGTCCGCGTGCGCGGCGGACCGCTCCAGGTACACCTCGGTGGAGGCGCACCAGACCATCACGGCGCGCTCGCAGCCGTTGTCGCGGCGGAACCGGCGGATGTCCTCGCGGAGCTGCTCCCCGAGGTCCATCTTGTTCCGGCCCTGCTTCACGTGGGTGCCGTGGAGCCTGCGGACGTAGTCGGGCGAGAAGACCGCCGGCATGGGGCGCAGGGCCGAGAGCGGCTCCCGGAGCTTCTCGAGCAGGTCGCGCTCGAGCACGCGGGCGTGCACCGCCGACTCGTGGGCCGAGTCGGGGAACACGTCCCAGCCGCCGAAGTGGAGCTGATCGAGCGGCGCGAGCGGGACGAAGTCCCGGATGAGCGGGGTGCGCCCCTCCGTCCGCTTGCCGAGGCGGATCGTGCCCATCTGCGTGAGCGACCCGATCGGCTTCGCCAGGCCGCGCCGCACGGCCTCCACGCCGGCGACGAGCGTGGTGGCCACGGCGCCGAGCCCCGGCAGGAGCACGGCCAGCCGGCCCTTGGCCGGGGCGATGGAACGCGGAGCAGTCTTCACGGTGGGGTCTCCTCTTCGATTTCCCGCGGGCCGGGCCGGCGCGGCCTGGTCCGCACGGGGGGGCCGGGAGCCCGCGGCGGGTTCCGGCCGGGGAAGAATGCCACGAACCCGTCCCCGGCGGCGCGAGGAAGCGCCGGTCCGGCGGGACCCGCCGGCGCCCCGTCGCGCCCGGCCCGGGCTCATCGCCGCCCCCGGAGGAAGATGCGCGGGTAGGTGTAGAGGAACGGCTGCTCGTCCGGGAGCACGGCGCGAAGCCGCTCGCGGTAGCGCTCCAGGAAGGCCGACCACAGGTCCTGCGGGAGCCGCTTCTGGTAGTCGGTGAGGAGCGAGCCGCGCACCCACTCGACCACGTCGTCGCGGGAGGCGAGGGCGTGGCCGTACACCTCCAGGCGGACGCGCCGCTCGCGGAAGCCCGCGCGGAAGAGGATCCGCGCGTAGGCCTCGGGGGCGAGCACCGGGGAGATCCGGACGTGCCCGCCCAGCGCTTCGCGGAAGGGGGCTTCGGCCGCCACGTCGCGGGCGACCGCGTGCGAGGGATGGGCCTCGTTGGCGGGGACCTGGACGGCGAGCTGGCCGCCCTCGGCCAGGCAGGCGGCCAGGCGCCGGAGGAGGGCCTCGTGGCCGGGAACCCAGTGCAGGGCGGCGTTCGAGAGGACGAGGTCGAGCCCGCTTCCGGCGAAGGCCCCGGCGTCGCCCACCTCGAAGGAGAGCCCGGGGCCGGCCTGCTCCGCCGCGCGGGCGATCATGGCCGGCGACGAGTCGATCCCGACGGTCTCCCGCGCCCCGAGCGCCTCGTGCGCGAGGCGCGTGAGCTCCCCCGAGCCGCACCCCAGGTCCACCACCCGCATGCCGGGCCTGCGCTCCACCAGGGCGAGGAGGTCGCGGAAGGGGGCGCTCCGCTCCTCCCGGAAGCGGCCGTAGCGGTCCGGGTCCCACGCGTCGGGGAAGGAGGGTCGGGCCATGGGCGTTGACCTCTCCGACGTTTTAGCGGAATCTGCCGCGCGAATCTCACCACCCCCCGGAGTGACATGCGGAATAACCCAGCCGTTCTCGGTGCGCTCGCCCTCTTCGCGGCCGCCTGCCAGTCGCCGCGCCCCGCCCAGCAGGCCTCGGATCCGGGCAAGCTCGACCCCAAGATGGTGGTCGCCAAGGTGGGCGGGACGCCCATCACCGCCGCCGAGCTCGAGGACAAGGTCAGGCCGGAGCAGCGCAAGCTCGAGGCCCAGTACCAGGAGCGCCTGCACGAGCTGCGCAAGAACGCGCTCGAAGCCATGATCCGGGAGCGGCTGGTCGAGGCCAAGGCGAAGGCGCACAACCTCACGGCCACCGAATACGTGAACCGCGAGGTGGTGCAGAAGCTGACCCCGCCCTCCGACGCGGAGGTCCGCGCCCTCTACGAGAGGGCGAAGGCGAGCGGCCAGCAGCTGCCGCCCTTCGAGCAGGTCCGCGACGACATCGGCAGGTTCCTCAACCAGCAGAAGGGCCAGATGGCGCTGCAGGAGTTCCACGACGGCCTGCGGCGCGAGGCGGGCGTCGAGGTCCTGCTCCCGCCCTACCAGGCCCCCAAGGTCGAGGTGGCGGCGGTGGGCCCCTCCAAGGGGCCGGCCAGCGCCCCGGTGACCATCGTCGAGTTCTCCGACTTCCAGTGCCCGTTCTGCGCGCGCGTGGAGCCGACGGTGGCCGAGCTGCTCGAGAAGTACCCGGGCAAGATCCGCCTCGTCTACCGCGACTACCCGCTGCCGAACCACGGCGACGCGCCCAAGGCCGCCGAGGCCGCCCACTGCGCCGGCGACCAGGGCAAGTACTGGGAGATGCACGGCCATCTCTTCGCGAACCAGTCGGCGCTCAAGGTCGAGGACCTGAAGGCCCACGCCCGCCAGATCGGCCTCGACGGAGCGAAGTTCGACCGGTGCCTCGACTCGGGGGCGAAGGCGTCGCTCGTGGCCGAGAACCTGAAGGCCGGGAACGAGGCGGGCGTCTCCGGAACGCCGGCCTTCTTCATCAACGGCCGGCTCCTCTCCGGGGCCCGGCCCCTCTCGGACTTCGAGCAGGCGGTGAACGCCGAGCTGGGGGCCAGGAACTAGCGACGGTGGCGCGCCCGGCGGGCGGGCCCTAGATCTGGTCCGACCGTCGGGAGAGAACATGGGCGCATACGATCGCGGCGGGGCCCCCGAGGCGGGGCTCGCGCCCCGCAGGCAGACGCGGCAGATCCGGGTGGGGAGCGTCCCGGTGGGCGGCGGCGCGCCGGTGGCCGTCCAGTCGATGACCACCACGCAGACCGCCGACGCCGCGGCCACCCTGGTCCAGATCCGCGCCCTGGCCGAGGCGGGCGCCGACATCGTGCGGGTGGCGGTGCCCGACGCCGACGCGGCCGCCGCGCTCCCGGAGATCGCCCGGGGTGCGCCGGTCCCGATCGTGGCCGACATCCACTTCGACTACCGGCTCGCGCTCAGGGCCCTGGCCGCCGGCGTGCAGGGCGTCCGGCTCAATCCGGGGAACATCGGCTCCCGGGAGCGGGTCCGCGAGGTGGTGCGGGCCGCGCGCGAGCGGAACGTGCCCATCCGGATCGGCGTGAACGCCGGGTCCCTCGAGGACGACATCGTGGAGAAGCACGGCTGGCCCACCGCCGAGGGCATGGTGGAGAGCGCCGAGCGCCACATCCGGCTGCTCGAGGACGAGGGCTACCAGGAGATCAAGGTCTCGCTCAAGGCGCACGACGTGGCCATGACCGTCCGGGCGCACCGCCTCTTCGCCGAGCGGTTCGACTACCCGCTCCACCTCGGCATCACCGAGGCGGGCACGCTCCAGGCCGGCACCGTGAAGAGCGCGGCCGGCCTCGGGATCCTGCTCGCGGACGGGATCGGCGACACCATCCGGATCTCGCTCACCGCCGATCCGGTGGAGGAGGTGCGGGTGGCCCGCACCCTCCTCAAGGCGCTCGGCCTCAAGTTCGGAGGCGCCACCCTGACCTCCTGCCCCACCTGCGGCCGCTGCTCGGTGGAGATGATCCCCATCGCCGAGCGGGTGGAGCGGCGGCTCGCCCACCTCAAGGGCGAGGTGGCGGTGGCGGTGATGGGGTGCGAGGTGAACGGGCCCGGGGAGGCCTCCGCCGCGGACGTGGGCGTGGCCTACGGCCACGGCGGGGTGGGGCTCCTGTTCCGGGACGGCAAGATCGTCCGCCGGATGAAGGACTCGGAGCTGGAGGACGCCGTGGTGGAGGAGGCGGTCCGGATCTCCGAGGGGCGGGCGAAGCGGTAGGGCCGGCCCCCTACCAGTTCGCGATCGTCGCGGACGACTGCTCCGCCGTCATCCAGTCCCGGTAGACGGGGTCGGACCAGAAGCCGGAGGCGATCGCGGCGGCCTGCTCGTCGATCGCCGTGGCCCGGGACGACACCCCGGTGGCGGTCCGTCCGGTGTCGTGCCCGTCGATCAGCACGAAGTGGACGAGCGCCGCCTTCCCACCGGCCGGGACGGTGAGAGGGTGGACGACGAAGACGTCGGGCGAGCCATTCGGGCTCCCCAGCGTGTCGTTCGAGAGGAAGTGGGCGCTGCCGGAACCGAAGACGATCCCGAGGTCGCCGGTCTGGGTGGCGCAGGCGTCCCAGCTCGCGACGGCTCGCCCCGCCGCTCCCTGCGGCTGGTACACCACGCCGCAGCCAGCCGAGCCCAGCACCGAGTGGTAGACCACGTCTCGCGTCACCGCGGCCGAGCCCGGGTTGTCGAAGACGTCCACCCACCGAGCCCAGTGGGAGCCGGGCGCGGCGAAGAAGCCGCGAGTCACCTGGAGCCCGGCCAGCGTGCGCGTGCCGCTCACCAGGTTCTGCGACTGGCCTCCGGTCGACGGCGTCCAGCCGGCCAGGCCGTTCTCGAAGCCTCCGTTCACGATCGGTTCGGGAGCGGCCACGTCGACGACCGAGACAGCGTCGATCCGGGCGTAGTAGAGGCCGGCGCTGCGGAACTCGAAGGAGAGGAGCACCGGTCGGCCCACGAAGGGGGCGAGGGAGAAGGAGTGATCGCCTCCTGCCCCGACGAGACTCTCGCGGGCGGTCGCGAGGAGGGCGCCGGTGTCGGGATCGCGCAGGACCACGCGGTAGGCCGCGCCGATCCCGCCCGTCACGAGGCCGCCGTAGAGGTAGACCTGGTCGCTCCAGGCGAGGATTGCCGCGTCGCTGGCCGAGGTCAGGTCGACGACCTGCCCGAGGCGGGAGTCGCCGGTCGGGGCGAGGAACGCGGAGCGCGTGCCCGCGACGGGCACGGTGAGGGGGAAGAGGTCGCTCCCGTCGGAGGCGGCGGCGAGCAGGAGGTCGGCGGCGGCGTAGACCGGCTCGTGGAAGGACAGCTCTGCGAAGGCCTGATCGGACGGGAAGCCCTCCAGGCCGGAGGGCAGGTAGACCTCGCCCGCGAGTGAAGCGAGCGTCGGGGGTGTCGTGGCGAGCGTCCCCACGAACAGAGCGAGGCCGCCGTCGAACTGGTCGTCCCAGCCGTCGAACAGCGAGAAGTCCGCGGCCAGATCCCAGAGGTTGGCCGAGCCGGGGAAGGCGTCGGGGAAGGGCTCCGGATCCACCGAGGCCACGCCTTGCAGGAAGGCCGCGTTCCCGGCCACGCCGGTGGGGGCCGGGCCGGCCACCCAGGGATCCCGAGGCGGAGGTGGGGGACCGTCGCTGCCTCCGCAGCCGAGCGCCAGGACCAGCACGACGGGAAGGACGAGCCTGCGCACGGGGGAACCTCCTCGGTCTTCCCCGCCGAGCCTATTGGATTCCGAGCGGCCGCAACAGCCGCGGCGCGCGGGGAAACCGGATGTGGTCCGTGCACCCACCGGCCCGGCGGGGTATAACCGCCCGCCATGCGAGCCGTCCGCCACAGCCAGGCCTTCATCCCCACGCTGAAGGAGGCGCCCGCCGACGCGCAGGTCGCCTCCCACAAGCTGCTCGTGCGCGCCGGCTTCATCCGGCAGCTGGGCGCGGGCATCTACGACTACCTCCCCCTCGCCCGCCGCACCCTCGCCAAGGTCGAGGCCATCGTCCGCCAGGAGATGGACGCGGTCGGCGCGCAGGAGTTCTTCCTGCCCGCCCTCCACCCGGCGGAGATCTGGAAGGAATCGGGCCGATGGGAGGTGATGGGCGACAACATGTTCCGCCTGAAGGACCGCAAGGGCGGCGACTACTGCCTGGGCATGACGCACGAGGAGATCTTCACCGCCATCGCCCGGGACGAGCTCCGCAGCTACCGGCAGCTCCCGCAGGTCTGGTACCAGATCCAGACCAAGTTCCGGGACGAGCCGCGGCCCAAGTCGGGCCTCCTCCGGGTCCGGCAGTTCACCATGAAGGACGCCTACTCCTTCGACGTGGACCGGGCCGGGCTGGACAGGAGCTACCAGGACCAGCGAAGCGCCTACGAGAAGATCTTCACCCGGTGTGGCCTCGACTTCGTGATGGTGCAGGCGCACTCCGGCGCCATGGGCGGGAGCGAGTCGGCCGAGTTCATGGTCCGGACGGACGCGGGCGAGGACGACGTGGCCGCCTGCCCCGCCTGCCGGTACGCCGCCAACGCCGAGACGGCGCGGTCGAGGGGCCCGGTGGAGCCCCTCCGCGCCGGCCCGCGC
The DNA here is from genome assembly GCA_035466675.1 of Anaeromyxobacteraceae bacterium. GTDB lineage: Bacteria > Myxococcota > Myxococcia > Myxococcales > Anaeromyxobacteraceae > Anaeromyxobacter. The sequence continues at coordinate 9,411 of DATIUR010000353.1, forward strand.
CACGACGCGCCGCGCCGGTTCCCCACCCCGGGCGTGCGGACCATCGAGGCGCTGGCCCGGCCGCCGCACGGCCGGCCCGGCGAGATGCAGCTCAAGACGCTCGTCTACGTGGCCGACGGCGCGCCGGTCCTGGCCGTGGTGCGCGGCGACGACGAGCTGAACGAGGCCAAGCTCCAGACGGCCACCGGGGCGCAGGCGCTCCGCCCGGCCCACCCCGAGGAGATCCGCCCGCTCATGGGGGCGGACGCGGGCTCGCTGGGCGCGGTGGGGTTCGCGAAGGCGCCGGTCCTCGTGGACGGGACGCTCCGGGGCGCCTCCGGGATGGTCACCGGCGCGAACGAGAACGACTTCCACCTCGAGGGCGTGGACGTGGACCGGGACCTGCTCCGCCAGGGGAAGACGGCCGACCTTCGCAAGGTCCGGGCCGGGGAGGGCTGCCCGGCCTGCGGCGGGACCCTCGAGGTCTTCAAGGCGCTCGAGGTGGGCCACATCTTCAAGCTCGGCACCAAGTACTCCGAGTCGATGAAGGCGACCGTGCTCGCCGCGGACGGCGCGCAGGTTCCCATCGTGATGGGAAGCTACGGCATCGGCGTGGAGCGCATCATGGCCGCGGCGGTGGAGCTGCACCACGACGCCGACGGGATCGTCTGGCCCCTCGCCATCGCGCCGTTCCACGCCACGGTGCTCACGCTCGGCCCCGAGCCGGAGCTGCGCGCCGCCGCCGAGGAAGTGGTGGCCGCGCTCGAGCGCGAGGGCGTGGAGGTGCTCCACGACGACCGGGACGAGCGCGCCGGCGTGAAGTTCAAGGACGCCGACCTGCTCGGCATCCCCATCCGCATCGCGGTGGGGAAGAAGGGCCTCGCCGCCGGCAAGGTGGAGTGGAAGCGCCGCTCCGGCAAGGAGGTGGAGCTCGTGCCCCTGGCCGAGGTGGCCCGGAAGGCGGCGGAGGCCGTCCGCGCGAGGTAGGATGTCCGGCGAGGTCGCGGTCCCGGGACCGGAGGACATCTCGTGCGCGCCAAGCTGGCGATCGGAGCGGAGGGCGTCATCGTGGTCCCGCCCCGGGAGGCCGAGGCCCTGGCGATGGCGCCCGGCGCCGACGTCGAGATCGTGTCGGCGCGGGGGGCCTTCGGGCTCATCCGCCGCGCCGGCCCGCCCCAGTCCTACTTCGCCGGATCGCTGGCGGCCCTCTCGGTGCCCGAGGCCATCCAGGTGGTCCACACCTCCCTGAAGAGCGGCGTGCTCCTGCTCGCCTACGGGTCGGACCCGGGCCGCGGGGCGCGGTCCGACCGCCCCGAGCAGCTGCGCCGGCGGAGCATCTACTTCCGGGAGGGCCAGGTCGTCTTCGCCTCGTCCTCCGAGCGGGCGGAGCGGCTCGGCCCGGTCCTGCTCCGCCACGGGATCATCGGCCAGGACGATCTCGAGCGCGCCGCGCACCTCGTGAAGAGCGGGCGTCCCCTCGGGCAGGTGCTGGTGGACCAGGGGATCCTCGACTCCGGCCAGCTCTACGAGGGGCTCACCATCCAGGTGCGGGAGATCCTGCTCGGCGCCTGCCTGGAGAGCGAGGGGGAGTTCGCCTTCCTGGAGGGGCCGCACGACGAGGCGAGCGCGGTGAAGCTGCCGGAGCGGACGCGGGACCTCCTCCTGGAAGGCCTGCGCCGGGTCGCCGAGGCGGACGAGCTGGCCCGGCAGCTGGGGGGGCGCGGGGCGATCCTGCGGCGCGCCGGCGAGCCCGCGGAGGAGGTGGGGGAGGCGGAGGCGGCCTTCCTCGACGCGGTGGACGGGGACCGCACCGCGGCCGAGTGCGCCAGCGCCGCCGGGCTGGGGCTGCTCGAGGGGCTGCGGGCGGCGTCCGCCCTGGTGGCCGCGGGCGCCCTGGAGGCGCCCGGCCCGGAGGCCGCGGCGGAGGAGGGAGAGGAGGAGGTGTTCTCGACCACCGTCTCCCCCGCGGGGGAGGAGGACGCGGGCCCGGCCCCGGCGCGCCCGTTCGAGACCTACCGGCGGATCTTCCGGCGGGTGTACGAGGCGGTCCTGGCGGTGCAGCCCGAGGCGCAGCGCCGGTTCAACAGCTACTTCGACCGCCTCAGCCCCAAGCAGCAGCCGGTCTTCGAGGGCGTCTGGCTCGACGAGGCGGGCGACATGGACGTCGCCCAGATCCTGGTCAACGTGAACTCCGGCGGGGCCTACAAGGGCGCCGCCGCCCGCGCCCGGGCGCTGGAGGCCCTGGAGGACCTGCTCGCCTTCATGCTCTTCGAGGCGAAGAACTGCCTGCCCCGCTCCGACGCCGAGGCGCTCCTGCGGGAGGTGGGCCGCATGCAGATGGGCAAGGCATAGCGCCTCGAGGGGGTTCGCCGTGGAGGCTCGCGAACGCATCTGCGCCGCGCTCGACTTCCCGTCCTGGGAGCGGGCCGAGCCGTTCGCCCGCGCCGTGGCGCCGCACGTGGGCATGCTCAAGGTGGGCCTGGAGCTCTTCGCCGCGGAGGGGCCCGCCGCGGTGCGGGCCGCGGCGGCGCTCGGCCGCCCGGTCTTCCTGGATCTCAAGCTGCACGACATCCCGGCCACCGTGGAGGGGGCGATCCGGAGCGCGGCCGCGACGGGCGCCGCGCTCGTCACCGTGCACGCGAGCGGCGGGCCGGATATGGTGCGGGCCGCCGCGCGCGCGGCGGCGGGACGGGTCCGCGTCCTGGCGGTGACGGTGCTCACCAGCCTCGACGCCGAGGCCCTCGACGCCATCGGGCTCGACGGGCCCGCCGAGGAGGCGGTGGTGCGGCTGGCGCGGCTGGCGGTGGGGTCCGGGGCGGGCGGGATCGTCTGCTCCCCCCGGGAGGCGGCCGCGGTGCGCGCCGCCGTCGGCCCGGGGCCGCTCCTGGTCGTGCCGGGCGTCCGTCCGGCCGGCGCGGCGCGCGGCGACCAGGCTCGGGTGGCCACGCCCGCCGAGGCGGTGCGGGCCGGCGCCGACGTGATCGTGCTGGGGCGACCGCTCCGCGACGCGCCCGATCCGGCCGCCGCCGCCCGCGACGTCGCCCGGTCCCTGTGACCGATGGCGCCGCCGCTTTCCACCGTGCTCCTCCCCGGCCTGGACGGCACCGGCCGCCTCTTCTCCCGCTTCGTCGCGGCCGGGAGCGGGGCGCTCGACCTCCGCGTGGCCTCCTACCCGCCCGACCGCGTCCTGGGCTACGCCCAGCTGGCCGAGCAGGTCCGGCGCGAGCTGCCGGTGGGGCGGCCCTTCGCGCTCCTGGGCGAGTCCTTCGGCGGTCCGCTGGCGCTCCGGGTCGCGGCCGGGCGGCCGCCGGGGCTGGTCGGCGTCGTCCTGGCGGCCACCTTCCACCGCCGTCCGGCGGCGCGGGCCATCGCCGCGCTCCGGCCGATCTTGCCGGCCTTCTTCCGCTTGCCGCTCCCGGCCCACGCGGTGCGGCTCCTGCTCGCCGGGGACGACGCCCCGGAGGGCCTCGTCGCCGAGGTCCGGAGCGCGGTGAGGGCGGTGAAGGGCTCGGTGATGGTGGCCCGCGCCCGGGAGGCTCTCCGGGCGGACGCGACCGAGGACCTCCGGAGCTGCCCGGTGCCCGTGCTCTTCCTCGGGGGAAGGCACGACCGGCTCCTGCGGAGCGCGCTGCCCATCGAGGTCCGGGCGCTCCGGGCCGACGCCGAGATCCGGATGCTCGACGCGCCCCATCTCGTGCTGCAGCGGCGTCCGGCGGAGGCGATGCGGATCGTCGAGGCGTTCCTCTTCCGCTGCGCGGCCGGCGGGAGCCCGCCGTCCCGGGCGGCGTGAGACGGGGGGTCCGCGCCCGGCCGTCCCGCGCCCACGGCGGAGGCCACATGGCCGGAGCCCCGCTGCAGCGCACGCGGCCTGCGTGCGGCGGCCGATCGTTCGTCGGATCTCACGGTAGGCTCCCCGCGGCCGTCTTCCGGCGCGGCGCGGACGAGCCCGGGCCCGCGCGCTTGCTCGCCGGGGCGTGGACCGTCGCCATCGAAGCCGGAACCGTCTCCCCGCGCCCGGAACCCCTGCGGCAACGCAAACCAGCCGGGCGCGTCCAGCCGGAAGGCTGCGGCTGGACATGCATTGCACCGCAGCTGCCAGGGAACCGGCAGGCCCTCGCCGACGGCTCGCTGCGCGGCGCGGCCCCGGGTCTCGCCGCGCCGGCGACCGCAGCCGCCGGCGGGACAGGGACCCGCGGGGGGCGTTGCCCGAGGCGCGGAGCG
>DATIUR010000354.1:0-9386 GCA_035466675.1 Anaeromyxobacteraceae bacterium
GTTCCGTCGCCGCGGCCGCCCGCGGCGGTGGCTCCCGCGGGGTCGATGCCGGCGCCCCCCGCGACGCAGGCGCCCTCGACGCCGGCCGCGCCCCCACAGCCCGCCGCGGCCGCGCCTACCACGGCGCCCTCCTCGCCCACCCCGCTCCCCGGCCCGGCGCCGACCGCCGAGAGCGAGCGCACGCAGGTCGCCCGCGCCGCCCTGCGCTTCCTCGACGCCCTGGTGGCCGGCGATCCCGAGGCCCTCGCCGCGGCGTGCGCCGAGCAGTTCAGCTTCGACGGCCAGGTCGAGAGCGGCCGGGAGGCGGTCCGCCGCGAGTGGCGCGCGCGGCTCGAGGCGCGCGCCGGGGATCCGGCCGTCCTCCTCGACCTCGACCTGAGGCCCGCCGCCGACGCGGTCGCGCGCTACGGGCCGCCGCCCGCCCGCGTGGCGCCGCTGGCCCGCCCCGGGACGTGGGTCGCCGCGGCGAACGTCTCGAGCCGGGCGGTGGTGCTCTTCCTGGCCCGCTCCGCCGGCGGCTGGGCCGTCGCCGGGATGCACGACTGAACGACCCTCGCCTGTTCCGGGACGGACACGCCTCCGTGTCCCCCGGGCCACGCCGGCTCCGGACGGCGCGAAAAGCCGAGGCTTGACGGGCCGATCCGCGGCCAGCCCGCGCTGGCGGCCTTCGTGCACTCGGGCGAGGCATGCCCTCTCCCAAGCCCGTCCGCTCCGGTCTCCTGCTCCTCGCCCTCGCGCTCGTCCCCGTCCCGGCCGCTCCGTCGCCTGCGCGCGCCGACAAGACGCTCTCGCCCTACTTCGTCGTCGACGGCGGCGAATCCGGCGTCGACGCCCTCCCGCTCGAGGCGACGTCCGCCACCGTCGAGGTGGCCGGGACCATCGCGAGCGTCGTCGTCGAGCAGACGTACGCCAACATGGGGACGACGCCCCTCAACGCCCGGTACGTCTTCCCGGCCTCCACGCGCGCCGCGGTTCACGGCATGAGGCTCGTGGTCGGCGAGCGGATCGTCGAGGCCCGGATCCAGGAGCGGAAGCAGGCACGGGCGGCGTACGAGCGCGCCAAGGCCGAGGGGAAGAGCGCCTCGCTCCTGGAGCAGCAGCGCCCCAACGTCTTCACCATGGAGGTGTCGAACGTCCTCCCCGGGGACGTGGTGAAGGTCGAGCTCCGCTACACCGAGCTCCTGGTGCCGACCGACGGGGTGTACGAGTTCGTCTACCCGACCGTGGTCCTGCCCCGGTACTCGAACCAGCCCGAGGCCGCCGCGCCCGAGAGCGACCGATGGGTGAAGAGCCCGTACCTGCGCCAGGGGAACGCGCCGACCTACGCGTTCGGCTTCCGCGCCCACGTCACGAGCGGCGTCCCCATCCAGGACGTCTCCGTCCCCAGCCACGCGACCGACGTGACCTGGACGGGTCGGAACCAGGCGCGGATCGCGCTCGCCCCGGCGGAGAAGGAGGGCGGGAACCGCGACGTCGTGCTCCGTTACCGGCTGGCCGGCGAGAAGGTGCAGTCCGGCCTCCTCCTCCAGGAGGGCCCGGGCGAGAAGTTCTTCCTCGTCACGGTGGAGCCGCCCGAGCGGGTCCCCGCCGCGGACATCCCGCCGCGCGAGTACGTGTTCATCATCGACGTCTCCGGCTCGATGCACGGCTTCCCGCTCGACACCGCCAAGAAGCTCATCCAGGACCTCATCGGCGGGTTGCGCCCGACCGATCGGTTCGACGTGATCCTGTTCTCCGGCGCCCACCAGACGATGTCCCCGCAGTCGGTGCCCGCCACGGCCGAGAACGTCGCCCGGGCCGTCCGGCTCGTGGACCAGCAGCGGGGTGGCGGCGGCACCGAGCTCCTCCCGGCGCTTCGGGAGGCGATGGGCCTGCCGCGGGCGGAGGGGACCTCGCGCAGCTTCATCGTCGTCACCGACGGCGGCATCTCCCAGGAGAAGGCGATGTTCCAGTACATCCGCGACCACCTGGGCGACGCCAACGTCTTCTCGTTCGGCATCGGCTCGTCGGTGAACCGGTACCTGATCGACGGGGTGGCCAGGGCCGGCATGGGCGAGGCCTTCGTCGTGACCACGCCCGGCGAGGCCGCCCCGGTCGCCGCCGCCTTCCGGAGGTACATCGAGGCGCCGGTCCTCACCGGCATCCAGGTCTCCTTCGACGGGTTCCAGGCGGCGGACGTCGAGCCCCGCGCCATCCCCGACCTGCTCGCGCAGCGGCCGATCGTGCTCCAGGGCAAGTGGACCGGCGCCGCGGCGGGCACGATCACCGTCACCGGCCGGACCGGCCGCGGCCGGTTCGAGCAGGTGATCGACGTCGGCCGGACGGCCTCGCGCGTGCAGGACGACGCCCTCCGGTACCTGTGGGCGCGCACGCGCATCGCCGCGCTCTCCGACTTCAGCGCCCAGGAGGAGAGCGAGGACGAGAGGCGGGAGATCACGCGCCTCGGCCTCGAGTACGGCCTCCTCACGCGGCACACCTCCTTCGTGGCGGTGCTCCAGGAGGTCCGGAACCGGGGCGCCCAGGGCAGGGACGTCGACCAGCCCCTCCCGCTCCCGCAAGGGGTGAGCGACCTCGCGGTCGGCGATGGAAACGCCCAGGGGGACGAGCCCGGCCTGCTGCTCCTGGGCATCCTCGCCGTGGGCTTCGCCGCCCTCGTCCTCCTCCGGCGCGCCCGGGCCGCGGCCGCCCCTTGAGCGCACCGTGCGCGCCCGCACCGCCGCCGCCGCCGCGGTCCTCCTCGCCGCGCTGGGCGCGGCCTTCGCGGCGAAGCGCTTCTACTCCACCGCATCCGCCGCCGACCTCCGGTTCGTCCTCGCGCCCACCGCGTGGCTGGTGGAGGCCGCCGGCGGGCACCGCTTCGACTGGACCTCCGGCGGCTACCTCAGCACCGAGGCCCGGTTCCTGATCGCGCCGGCCTGCGCCGGGGTGAACTTCCTGGTCGTGGCCTTCGCCGCGCTCGTGCTCGGGCTCGTGCGGCCGGCGCGCCCCCCGTGGCAGAACGTGGGGGTGCTCCTCGCGAGCGCGGCGGCGGCGTACGCGACCACGGTCGCGGCCAACGCCCTCCGGATCCTGATCGCGATCCCGCTGTGGACGCACGGCGTGTCGTGGGGGTGGCTCACCGGGGCCCGGCTGCACGAGGTCGCCGGGGTGGCGGTCTTCCTGGGGATGCTCCTCCTGCTCCACCTGGGGGCGCACCGCCTGGCCCGCGCCCCGGTCCAGGCCTGGCTGCCGCTGCTCCCGTATGCGGGGGTGATGCTGGTCGTGCCGCTCCTGCGCGGCGCGCAACGGCTGCCCGGGTTCTGGACGCACGCGGGCATCGTCTCCACCGCCGTCGCAGTCACCGCCGCGGCGAGCCTCGCGCTCGGGCGGAACCGACGCGGCACCGTCCCGGCGCGGGGCTACCCCTGCACCTTCCGGCGCAGCCCCTCGGCCACGTTGGGCGGGACGAGCGCCGACACGTCCCCCCCGAAGCGGGCCACCTCCCGCACCAGGCGGGCCGACACGTAGAAGTAGTCCTCGCCGGTCATGACGAAGACCGTGTCGAAGTCGGGGAGCAGCTTGCGGTTCATGTTGGCGAGCTGGAACTCGTACTCGAAGTCGGAGACGGCGCGCAGGCCGCGCAGCACCCGGTGGATGCCCCGGCGCTTGGCGTACTCGACCAGGAGCCCGTCGAACGAGTCCACCTCGACCCGGGGATCGTTCCCCAGGGCCTCGGCGATCATGCGCCGGCGCTCGCCCACGTCGAAGAGCGGGAGCTTGTCCGGGTTGTTCGCCACCGCCACCACCAGCCGGTCGAAGATCTTGAGGCCGCGCTGGATGATGGCCAGGTGGCCGTTGGTGAGCGGGTCGAAGGAGCCGGGGTAGATGGCGATGCGGTTCATGCGCGCGCGGGAGTCTACCCCACCCGCTCCCGGCGGTAGATCGAGATTCCGGTGTCGCCGTAGGCGCGGCGGTCCTCCAGGTCGAGCGGCCCGACCCGGTCGGGAGGCGGCCGGCGCGCGTCGTGCTCGGCCACGGCGCGCCCGCCCGGCCGCAGGAGCGCGCCCAGCCCCCGGAGCGCCTCCCCCGGACCCTCGGCGTAGGGCGGATCGACGAAGGCGAGGTCGAAGGCCTCGCGCGGCAGCCGCCCCAGCGCCTCGGCCACCCGCTCGCGCCGGATCTCCACGCGGTCGCCGAACCCGCAGGCCTCGGCGTTCCGGCGCAGGGCCTCGGCCGCCGCGCGCTCCGCCTCCACGCACACCGCCCGGGCGCACCCGCGGGAGAGCGCCTCCAGCGCCAGGGCCCCGGTCCCGGCGTAGAGGTCGAGGACCTCGCCGCCCTCGAAGAACTGCCCGAGCAGGTTGAAGACGGCGCCCCGCACCTTGTCGCCGGTGGGCCGGGTGAGGGCGCCGGTGGGCGCGACCAGGCGGCGCCCCCGCGCCGTTCCGGCCACGATCCTCACCGCCCCTCCAGCTCCGCCTCGAGCGAGGCCGCGATGGCCGGGCCGCTCCCGGCCGCCCCGAGCCGATCGAGCATCTCGGCCACCTCCAGGTAGGCCCGGGCCTCGAGGCGCTCGGCCGCCTCCTCGGACAGCTCCGCCACGGCCCGCTCGAGGTCGGTGGAGCCGCCGACGCCTTCCGGAGGGACGCCGATCAGGTCCCAGGGAACGGCCAGGCGGGCGGCCCGCTCCGCGGCGCAGCCGTCCTCGCACCCCCGCACCGGCGAGGCGGCCAGGATCCGGAGCAGGTCCGGCGTGGTGGGCCCGCGCCGGAGCACCGGCAGCCCTCCCAGGGCCGCGCAGATCTCGGCGAGCCGCCGCACCTCGGCCCTGGCCCCGGCGGTGCCCTCCGGGGCGGCGCCGCGCACGCTCACCGCGTCCGGCGGCGAGCCGCGGGCGGACATGGCCTCGACCACCTCCGCCACCGGGCCCGGCGCCCCCCCCGTGCCCTGGCCCGGCGCGAAGAGGTCCAGCCCGAGCCCCCGCTCGTGGGCGGCGCGGCCCAGCTCCGCCGCCACCGCGCCCCGGTCGGCCGGCGGGACGGCGTCCACGTCCACGGCGAGATGGGTCACCCCCGCCGCCACCAGCCGCCACGACTCGTTGAAGGCGCGCTCGACCTCCTGCCGCGAGCCCCCGCCGGCGCGGACCTCGCCGCCCAGGGAGAAGGGCAGCCCGCCCGCCACCTCGTCGGCGGCGCCGGTGACGGCGCGAACCCAGGGCTCCGGCGCGGCGCCGGGCGGCAGGAGGAGGCCCAGGGCGGCCCCCGCCTCGCGGGCGGCCACGAGCGCGCCGCGCGCCACCGCCGCGATCGGGGCGCACACGAGCGGGAGGGCGCCCTGTCCGGAGGCGGCGCGGTGCAGATCGCCCAGCGAGAGCGGGCAGGCCCCGCTCCGCGGCCCGAGCCGCGCGGCCACGGTGGCGGGACGGTAGGCGAAGACGCGGGGGGGCACGGCCGGGTCGCGCTCAGTGCGGGTGCACGTCGTCGAGGCTCGCGTAGGCGGAGGACTCGATCTGGAGCGTGGTGTGGTCGATCCCGAAGGCCGCGCGCAGGCGGGACTTCACCTCCGCCAGGATGTCGTCGTTGCGCCCGACGTCGTCGCCGCGGACCACCAGGTGCGCCGAGAGGGAGACGACCCCGCTGGAGATGGTCCAGACGTGCAGGTCGTGCACCGCCACGACGCCCGCGGCCGCCTCCATCTCCCGGCAGACGCACCCCACGTCGATGTGGCGCGGCACCCCTTCCATGAGGATGTCGGTCACCTCGAGGACGAGCCGGAAGGCGCCCCACAGGATGAGCGCCGCGATGGCGAGCGACAGGGCCGGGTCGAGCCACCGGAGCGACGGCCGCAGCGCCATGGCCGCTGCCCCGGCCAGGATCGCCACCGAGGAGATGGCGTCGGAGAGCACGTGCAGGAAGGCCGCCCGCGCGTTGAGGGTGTGCTCCCGGTGCAGGGTGAAGAGGATGGCCACGTTGGCGGCCAGGCCCACCAGGGCCACGCCGGACATGAGCCCGACGGCGATGGGCGGTCCCGGGTGGCGCAGTCGATCGACCGCCACCCAGGCGATCCAGGCCGCCAGCACCAGGAGCGCGCCCACGTTGATCTGGGCGGCGAGCACCTCCGCCCGGCGGTACCCGTAGGTGCGCTTGTCGTCGGGGGGGCGGGTCGAGAGCCAGGCGGCCGCCAGCGCGATGCCGAGCGCTCCGGCGTCCGTGAGCATGTGGGCCGCGTCGGAGAGGAGGGCCAGCGACCCGGACAGCCAGCCTCCCACCGCCTCGGTCACCATGATCCCGGCGGTGACGGCGAGCGACACGGCCAGGCGGCGCAGGCTCGATCCCGGGGCGCGCGCCGCGGACCTCGGGGCGGGTCCGTGGCCGAGGGCGCAGGCGGGACCGTGCGCCCCGCCGCACGCGGCGTGGCCGTCCGTCCCGGCCGAAAGGCCGGGGACGCCGTGGCCGTGGTCCGCGCCTCGCCCCATGAAGCTCCTCCGTTTGGCGCAGTGTACGCCAGTGGTCTAGGATCGCGCACGCGAGGCCGTGCCGGCGCCCGGCCCGGACGGGCCACGACGTTCATGGAGCGAACCGAGCACTTCGCGGCGGGACGGGACGGCACGCGGATCGCCTGGAGCGACGTCGGCCGCGGCGACCCGCCCGTCGTCCTCTCCGACGGGATCGGCTGCGCCGGATTCGTCTGGCGCCACCTCGAGCCGGAGCTGGCCCGCACCCACCGGGTGGTGCACTGGAACTACCGCGGCCACGGGCGGAGCGAGCTGCCGCGCGACCCGGAGCGGGTCGGGGTGGGCGACTGCGTGGACGACCTCTGGGCCGTGCTCGACGCGGCCGGGATCGAGCGGGCCATCCTGGCCGGGCACTCCATGGGCGTGCAGGTCTGCCTGGAGGCGCACCGCCGCGCTCCGCGCCGGGTGATGGGCCTCCTGCTCGTCTGCGGAAGCTACGGCCGCCCCATCGACACGTTCCACGACTCGCCGGCCCTCAAGATCGCCCTGCCCCTCGCCCGCGCCGCGGTCGAGCGCTGGCCGGGCCTGGCCCGGATCTTCTTCCGGACGGTGGTGCCCACCGAGCTGGGCGTCCAGTACGCCCTGACCTTCGAGGTGGACCGGCGCTTCGTGCCCCGCGAGGACGTCGAGCGCTACCTGGCCGACCTGGCCGCCATCGATCCCCTCCTCTTCGTCCGGATGCTCTCCGCGGCCTCGGGCCACGACGCCCACGACCACCTGTCCCGGGTGGACGTCCCCACCCTGGTGGTCGCCGGCGAGAAGGACACCTTCACGCCCATGTGGCTCTCGGTGAGGAGGCACGCGGCCATCCCGGGGAGCGAGCTGCTCGTCCTGCCGGGCGGGACCCACGTCGGCCCGCTCGAGCACCCGGAGCTGGTGGGCCTCGGGGTCCAGAAGTTCCTGCGGGACCACTTCGGGGAGGACGCTCCCGCGGACGCCGCTCCCCCGGCGCGCGCCGCCCGGGGCACGCGGTGAGGCGCGCCGCCGCCGGCCTGGCGCTCGCCCTCGCGGCGGGGCTCGCGGCGGCGCAGCCCTACGACCCCGCCTTCCGCTGGCGCACCCTGGAGACCGAGCACTTCCGCGTCCACTTCCACCAGGGCGCGGAGAAGCTGGCCGGGGAGGTGGCCCGGGCGGCCGAGCGGGCGCACGCCCGGCTCGTCCCGCTGCTCGGCTTCGCGCCTCCCCGGCGCACCGAGGTGGTCCTCTCCGACGACGTGGACCTCGCCAACGGCTCGGCCACGCCGCTCCCCTACGACACCATCCGCCTGTACGCCGCGCCCCCCGAGTCGCTCTCGGAGCTGAACGGCTTCCGCGACTGGCTCTCGGTGCTGGTCTTCCACGAGTACGTCCACATCCTCCAGCTCGGCAACGCCGGCGGCCTCCCCGCCGCCTTCAACGCGCTCTTCGGGCGCCTCTGGCTGCCGAACGGCCTCGTCCCCTCCTGGCTCTCCGAGGGCGTCGCCGTCCTGCACGAGGGCGACGGCGACGCGAGCCCCGGGCGGAACGGCAACGCGCTCTTCGACATGTACGCCCGCGCGCTCGCCGCGGAGGGCGAGGGGCTGCCGCCGCTGGCGGTGCTCTCGAACCCGATGCTGGAGTGGCCGCGCGGGAGCGCGCCCTACCTCCTGGGCGGGCGGTTCCTCGAGTTCCTGCAGCGCTCCCACGGCCCGGAGGCGGTGGCCGGCTTCTTCGCCGATCAGGGCCGCCAGATCTGGCCCTGGGCGCCCTCCTGGAGCGCCGAGCGCTGGTTCCGCGCCAGGGACCTCCCCACCCTCTGGGACGAGTACCGCGCCGAGACCACGGCCCGGCATGCCGCGCAGCTCGCCCGGGTGCGCGAGCGCCCGGTGACGAGGGGAACGCCCCTCACCCGCCGCGGCGCGCGCGTGGAGAACCCGCGCTGGTCGCCGGACGGGTCGTGGGTCGCCTACTTCGACCGCTCCCTCGACGAGCGCCCCGGCCTCCGGCGCGTCGCCCCGGACGGGCGCGACCTCGGCCGCGCGGCCGACGTCGAGATGAACGGCACCTTCGCGCTGCGGTCGGTGCGCACCGCGGTGGCCGCCGTGGGCGAGGTCTTCCGGGAATACCGCCTCTACGACGACCTGTGGCTCGTGGACCTCGTCTCCGGCGAGAAGCGCCGGCTCACCACCGGCGAGCGCGCCACCGACCCGGACGTCTCGCCCGGCGGCGATGCGGTGGTCTACGTGGCCCGCTCCGGCCCCGGGACGCACGAGCTCCGGCGCAGGCCCATCCGCGGGCAGGCCCTGGGCGAGGCCGAGACGCTCCTCGCCCGGCCGGGCGCGCTCCTGTACCTCCCCAGGATCTCGCCGGACGGGAGGCGGATCGCCCTCGAGATCCACGAGGGAGGGCGGCGCGACGTGGCCGTCTGGGAGGGCGGCGCCCTGACCAGGGTCACCGACGACGACGCGGTGGACCTCTCGCCCTCCTGGAGCCCCGACGGCCGCTGGCTCCTCTTCGCCTCGGACCGCGGCGGCATCTACAACCTGTACGCGGCCGACCTCGGCGGCGGATCGGCGCCGGCCGGTCCGGCCGCCCCGGAGGCCGCCTCCCGGCCGGCCGTCCGCCAGGTGACGAACGTCGAGACCGGCGCGCTCCAGCCGGCGGTGTCGCCGGACGGCCGGACCCTCGCCTACGTGACCTACTCTCGCGCCGGCTACGACCTCACCGCCATCCCGTTCGACCCGGGCGCGTGGACCGAGGCCGCGCCGCCCCCGCCCCCCGCGCCGTTCGACGACCCGCGCGCCGCGCCCGGTGAACCCCTTCCCTCCCGGCCCTACCGCCCGTTCCGGACGCTCCGGCCCATGTTCTGGCTCCCGCTCCTGGCCGGCGACGCGGAGGGGCTCGCCCTCGGAGCGCTCACGGCCGGCCGGGACGT
>DATIUR010000355.1:0-14951 GCA_035466675.1 Anaeromyxobacteraceae bacterium
CGCCGAGCGGCGTCGTCGCGCGGCGGACGCGCGCCGCCCTCGCCGTCGCCTTCGACGAGCCGCCGCCGGACTGGGTGCCCGACGGGCGGGTGGTGCTCGAGCTCGAGCCCTCGCCGGTGACCTGGGAGCGGCTCGCCGCCGGCGTCGCCCGGATGGGCGCGGCCCCGGAGGGAAGGCGGTGGCACGCCGTGCTGGCCGGCGCCGCGCCGAGGTTCGCGACGCGGCGGCCCGGCCCGCCGCCGGACGCGGGGAACGCGGAGCAGGCGGCGGCGGTGGACCTGGCCGAGCGCGCCGAGGACCTGGCGCTCGTGCACGGGCCTCCGGGCACGGGAAAGACGACGGTGCTCGTCGAGATCGTCCGCCGCGCGGTGGCGCGGGGCGAGCAGGTGCTGGCGGCGGCCCCCTCGAACCTGGCGGTGGACAACCTGGTGGAGCGGCTGGCGGGGGCGGGCGTGGACTGCGTCCGGCTCGGCCACCCGGCCCGGGTGCTGCCCGCCGTGATCGGCCACACCCTGGAGGCGAGGGCGTCGGCGCACGAGGCCGCCGGGATCGCCCGCGGGCTCGCCGAGGAGGCGCTGGCGCTCCGGCGGAGCGCCGCCCGGCGCCGGCAGCGGCGCGGCCCGGGCCGGTTCAGCGAGGCCCGCAGCCGGGAACGGGACGCGCGGGCCCTGCTCGCCGAGGCGCGCGCGCTGGAGGCGCGGGCCGAGGCGGACGTGCTCTCGCGGGCCCAGGTGGTGCTGGCCACGCTCACCGGGCTCGACGCCGCGCCGCTCGCGGGCCGCCGCTTTCCGCTGGCGGTGGTGGACGAGGCGACCCAGGCCGTCGAGCCCGCCCTCTACCTGGCCCTGCTCCGCGCGGACCGGGCGGTGCTGGCGGGGGATCCCCAGCAGCTCCCCCCCACCGTCCTGTCCCTCGCCGCCCAGGAGGGCGGGCTGGCCGTCTCGCTCTTCGAGCGGCTGGCCCTGCTGCACGGGGCGGCCGCCCGGGTCACGCTGGCCGAGCAGCACCGGATGAACGAGCGGATCATGCGCTTCCCCTCGGACGCGCTCTACGGCGGCGCCCTGCGCGCCCACCCGGCGGTGGCCCGGCACGCGGTGGACGACGCGCCCCTCGAGCTCCTGGACACGGCCGGGCTCGGGTTCGAGGAGGAGACGCCGGAGGGCTCGGACTCGAAGCTCAACCGGGGAGAGGCGGACCTGGTCGCCGCCGAGGTGGTGCGCCTCCTCGCCCGCGGGCTCGCCGCGGAGGAGGTGGCGGTCATCTCCCCCTACGAGGCGCAGGTCCAGCGCCTGCGCCAGCTGCTCGCCCCGCACGTCGACGGCGGGATGGAGGTGGACACCGTGGACGGCTTCCAGGGCCGCGAGAAGGAGGCGGTGGTCGTCTCCCTGGTCCGCTCCAACGAGGCCGGCGAAGTCGGGTTCCTCGCCGACGTCCGCCGGATGAACGTGGCCCTGACCCGGGCCCGCAAGAAGCTCCTCGTGGTGGGCGACGGCGCCACCATCGCGCGCCACCCCTTCTACGATCGGTTCCTCCGCCACGCCCAGGCCGCCGGCGCCTGGCGGAGCGCCTGGGAGCGGTGAGGGGACGATCGTGATCCGCTCCACCTTCCGGCTGGCGCCCGGGATCGGGCCGTGGCTCGAGGGCAGGCTCTGGTCGGCGGGCATCATCCGCTGGGAGGATCTTCCCCCCGAGCCGGCGGTGGCGCTCTCGCCGCGGCTCGACGCGCGGCTCCGCCCCGCGGTGCGCGCCGCCGAGGCGGCCCTGGCGCGCGGCGACGCCGGCGCGCTGGCGGCGATGCTGCCGCGCCCGGAGCGGTGGCGCCTGCACGGCGCGTTCGCCGAGGAGACCGCCTACCTCGACGTCGAGACGGACGGCGACGCGCTCACCGCCGTGGGAGTGCTCGACGCGCGGGGCCCGCGGATCTTCCTGGCCGGACGCGATCTCGACGCCTTCCCGGAGGCCGCGCGCGGCTGGAAGGTGCTCGCCACCTACAACGGGCTCGCCTTCGACCTCCCCGTGCTGCGCCGCGCCTTCCCGCGCTGGCGCCCGCCGGTGGCGCACGTGGACCTGCGCCACCTCTGGTCGCGGCTCGGGCACCGCGGCGGGCTGAAGGCGCTGGAGGAGGCCTGCGGGAGGCCCCGCCCCCCGCACCTGCGCGGTCTGGACGGGCGCGACGCGGTCCGCCTGTGGCGGCGACACCTCGACGGCGACGCGGCCGCGCTCCGCCTCTTCGCCGAGTACAACCTCCACGACGCGGTGAGCCTCCGGACCCTGCTCGACCTCGGGTACAACCGCATGATCGAGCGGCTCCGGCTCCCCGCTCCGCCCGTGCGCGTCTCGGAGCGCGGAGACGTGCTGTACGACGTCACCCGGCGGGTGTGGGAGCTCTGATCGGCGCGGACCCTGGCGGGAGGCGGGCGGCAGGGTTAGGAGAGGGCGATGGCCGGGCGCGGAGGGACCGGGCGGGCGACGGGGTTCTCCGCAGGGGCCCTGGCGGCGGTGGTGATGCTCTCCGGGTTCGACCAGCCTCGCGACGGGAACGGACGCTTCGTCAACCTGGACGGCTCCACGCCCCACGGCCTGCGGGCGGTCCTGAAGTGGGGCATCTGGGACCGGGTCAACGGCCGGCGCCGCGAGTCGCCCGACCGCGCGCCCGTCCCGACGGTGGCGGCGGACCGGGCCCTGCTGGCGCGGCCGCCCGCCCCGGGCGAGCCGGCCCGGGTGACCTGGCTCGGCCACGCGAGCTTCCTCGTGCAGCTCGACGGCGTGTCGCTGCTCGTCGATCCGGCGCTGATGCCGTCGATCTTCGGGGGCATCGACCGCAACGTGCCCCCGGCCCTGACGGTGGAGGAGCTTCCGCCCATCGACTCCGTGCTCGTCACGCACGGCCACTACGACCACCTCGACCTGCCCACCGTCGAGGCGGTGGGCGCCCCCGTCGTGGCCGGCCTCGGGCTCGAGCCGACGCTGCGGGCGCGGGGGATCTTCGCGACCGAGCTGGGCTGGTGGAGCACCGCCCGGGTCCGCGACGTGCGGATCACGTTCGTGCCGGCGCAGCACTGGAGCCGCCGGGGCCTCTTCGACACCAACGAGACCCTCTGGGGTGGCTTCGTGATCGAGGGGAGCACCGCCACGCTGTACCACTCCGGGGACACCGCCTGGTTCGCCGGCTTCCGGGAGATCGCGGCGCGGTTCCCCCGGATCGACGCGGCCCTGCTCCCCATCGGCGCCTACGACCCCGCCTGGTTCATGGAGAGGCAGCACATGAACCCCGAGCAGGCCGTGCAGGCCTTCGAGGACCTGGGGGCTCGAACGCTCGTCGCCATGCACTGGGGGACGTTCAAGCTGTCGGACGAGCCGCTCGACGAGCCCCCCCGCAGGCTCGAGCAGGAGCGGGCGCGGCGGCAGATCGCCCCCGAGCGGGTCCGGGTGCCGGCGGTGGGCGAGACCCTCTCGGTCTCCCGGATGTGAGCCGGATCACACCCCGCCGCCGTGATCCGGCCGGAGAAGCGTTGCGGTATGCTGGACGTGCCGCGAGGTCGGCGGCCCCCGCAGCCACATCGGAGCAGGCGTCGTGGTCCCCTGGCACGATCTCGTGAAGCGCGTCGCCCTCGCGTCGCTGGCCGCGCTGGCGGGGTGCGCCACCTACGTGAACGGGAACGGCGTCTACCACGAGGAGACGCGGCGCGTGGCGCCCTTCGTCGGGATCGCGGTGGACCTCGGCATCGAGGCCACGGTGGAGGTGGGGCCCGAGCAGTCGGTCCGTCTGAGCGGCGACGCGAACCTGGTCCCGGACATCGAGACGACGGTGGTGAACGGCGTCCTGGTGACGAGCACGTGGCTCGAGGGGTTCGACCCCGCCCTGCCGCTCCGGCTCTACGTGACCGTCCCGTACCTGGAGGCCGCGAGCGCGGTGGGGGGGAGCCACGTCGACGTCTCGGGGGCCACCGCCACGGTCCCCTTCGAGGCCGGGGTCTTCGACGGGAGCGAGATCCACCTCGCGGGCGCGGGGGGGCCGGCGGTCGAGGTGTCGCTGGGAGGCAACTCGCACCTCGACGCGACGGCCTATCCGGTCGGCGACGCCGCCGTCGCGCTGGGCGGCGCCTCGGCGGCCGAGCTGAGGGTCTCGGGGTCGGTCACCGGCGACCTCCACGGCGGGAGCAGCCTCCAGATCTACGGAGGCGGCTCGTGCACGGCGGTGAACCTGTACGAGGGCTCCACCTGCCTGCCGTGAGGCCATGAGCGCCGTCGAGCTCGTCTGCACGTTCGCCCGCGCGGAAGGCGACCGGCTCCTGGCGGTGGAGCGGTTCGCCATCGGGCTGCCGCAGATTCTCGGGTCGGCCTTCGACGAGTGCGACGTCGCCTACCGGGTCTCCTCGCGCTTCCTGGCCCTGACCATCCGGTTCGCCCCGGGGGCGTTCGACGCGGCCGCGCGGGACCGCGTCGCCTTCTGGTCGGCGCGGGCCGGCGGACGCGCCTCGGCGGTGGCCGCCCTTTCGCCGCGCGCGCATCAGTCGCTCCGGGCGCAGCTCGACTCGTGCGAGCTCGGGGCGAGGGGCCTGCGCGCCGGCACCCTCTTCGAGGCCGCCGGGCGGATCTTCTCCCAGGCGGGCGCGCCGGCGGATCGGCCCCGCACGGCGCAGGAGCGGCCGCTGCTGGCCATGGACGTGGGCGGGCCCGGCTGGGAGGGGGCGAGCTACTCGCCCGAGGAGAACACGCTCTTCGTGGCCGCCCCGCTCTGCCCGCCGGTGGGGGACGAGATCTCCCTCGCCTTCCGGATCCCCGGCGACGAGCGCCCGGTCCCGGCGCGCGCCATCGTCCTGGACGCGCGGGGCGCGGAGTCCGCCGGTCGCGGGAAGCCGGCCGGGTACACCCTGGGCATCTGGTCGCCGCCCCCCGAGCTCCAGGCAGCGTTCGCGAAGCACGCCCCCCGGCGCGATCCGGAGGCGGCGAGGACGGCGCCGCGGTTCCACGTGACCGCACCGGTCCGGATCTCCACCCGGGCCGCAGCCCGCCCGTCGCCGCCCGAGGCGGCGGGCTTCGCCCCGCCTCCCGCCCCGCGGGCCCTGGTCGAATACGCGTCCGAGCAGGAGCTGGCCGCCGACTACGTGCAGAACCTGTCGCAGGGGGGCGCCTTCGTCCGGACGGCGCGCCCTTCGCCGGTGGGGGCGCCGGTGACGCTGGACCTCCGCCTGCCGAACGGCGCAGAGCTCCACGCCAACGCCACCGTGGTCTACGTGCGCCGCGAGGGCATGGGCGTCCGGTTCGTGCTCGACGCCGAGAACGAGGAGATCCTCTCCTCCGCCATCTCCCAGATCTCGGCCCGCCCGCGGCGAGCCCTGCTGGTGGACGACGACGCCCTGGTGCGGCGCATGATCTCGGATGCCCTGGCGGCTCGGGGCTTCGAGGTGCTCACCGCCTCCGACGGCGCCTCCGGGCTCCAGGCGCTCTCGGAGGAGCTGCTCGCCCTGGACCTGCTCGTCACCGACGTCCGGATGCCGGGCATGGACGGGGAGGCGTTCGTGCGCACCATCCGCAGGGCGGGCGGGGAGGCCGAGCTCGCCATCGTGGTCGTCTCCGGCCGGCTCGAGGAGGGCCTGGAGCGGCGTCTCGTGGCGGCCGGCGCCGACGCCGTCCTCGACAAGGCGCTCGGCCCGGAGCTCATCGCCCAGGCAGCCGACGCGGCGCTGGAGCGCAAGCGGCTCGGCGCCGCGCGCTGAGCCTCACGGGCAGGAGCCGCTGGGCGAGCAGTCCACGGTCAGGGTGAACTGCACCGTCGCGCTGGCGACGCCGTCGCTCACCGCGATCGCGTGCGTGCCCTCCGTCCGGCGGACGGTGCACGCGCCCGCCAGACAGACGAACCCATCCGCCAGCACGGGGTCGTCCTCCGGTTCGGTGAAGCGCAAGGGAACCTCGAGAAGCGGCGGCACGAGCTCCCAGAGCCTGCACACGGGCTTGAGATCGTCCCATTCCATGCAGGTGCAGGCGCACCTATCCGAGGAAAGCGCGACGGTGTAGGGAGCGTCGGGGACCGCGGCCTGGTTCGTCACCCGAAGCGTCACCGGGGCCCACGCGGTCTCCCAGGCGTCCCGCGCCATGGCCTCCAGCAGGTGGTCTCCCGCCAGGCTTCCGAGGGGAGGGGCGGTGGTGCCGATGGCCTGGTAGAGGAGCTCGCAGCCCACCTCGACGATTCCGTCGCCGCCCGTCAGCGTGCAGGCGCCGTCGCCGACGCCGCCCCCGAGGACCGGGTCCCCGTCGGGATCGGAGATGCGCGCGACCGGGACCGAGGGGACCCGATATCGGGACGAGGACCGATCGTAGCGGTGATCCACCGCGACGACGGGCTGCGCGATCTCGACGACGGGCGCGCCGTTGCCGACGCGGACGGGCAGCGAGAGCGAGGCGGCAGCGCCGAACGGGTCGAGGGCGGAGGCGACGACCGAGAACCCCCCCGTCCCGTCGACGGCGCGGAACTCCGCCGGGTAGGCCTGGTCGGTCTCGAAGGCGAAGCGGGCGACGCCGTCGGCCCCGACGGAGGCGCTTCCGCGGGAATGGGCGCGCGAGACCTCGACCGCCGCCGCGGCGCTCCACTCCAGCGGATCGCCGTCCGGGTCGCGGGCGACGAGCCCGGGCTCGCCGCGGGTGCGGAAGCACTGCCCGCCCGCCTGCGTGCAGGCCTCGAAGGCATGGGCGACGGCCGCGTGCGCGGGGATGGGAGCGCCCCCCTCCAGCGCGAACGACGGCGGCGAGTTCAGGATCTGCAGGGGCACCGGGCCGGTGTCGGTCGCCCCGTTCACGTCCGTGACGGTGGCCGCGACCGTCCAGGCCACGCCGCCGATGAGCTCGGTCGGCTCCGCGCACGAGAGGGTGAGGCGCGAGGAGGTCGGCCCGGTGGGCGCCAGGCCGTGCGAGCAGCCGTTCCCGGCCGTCGCCGAGAGCGCGAAGGTCGCGGCGACCGGGTCGCCGTCGGGATCGACGGCATCCACGAGGAGATCGACGTCGGCCACGTAGCTCCCGTCCTCGTACCGGTGCGGCCCGGAGAATCCCGCCGGAGCCGCGAGGGCGGGAGGCCGGTTCCCCACGTTCACCACCTGGACGTCCTGCGCCAGGAGCCCCTGCTCGTTCCGGACGCGGACCCGCATCGACCAGGGGCCCGCGATGGCCGTTCCCGGGCTCTGGAGCGACACCGACGGCGCCGCCCCGGTGGGCCCCGGGGCGAACGCGGCCACCGCCCCGTCCGCGCCCGGCGGCGGGAAGGCCCTCCACGCGTACTCCAGGACGCCTCCGCCGGGCGAGGCGCCGCTCGCGCTCAGGGGAAAGGAGGTCGAAGCTCCGGCGCCGATCGCCTGGCAGACGAGCGGCTCGCCCTGGCAGCGGTGATCGGCGGCGAGGTCCGGCCCGGCCGAGACGGTCGGCGCCCCCTCCGCCTGCACCACCGAGACGCGGGCGCGACCCGTTCCCTCGTGTCCCCACGGGTCGGCGGCCGCCGCGACGACGTCGTAGGTTCCCGGACACCAGAACGCGATCTCCGCGCCGAAGGAGGTGCCGCCCACCGCATCGGCATCGCCCGGGCAGCCGCCGGCGACGGCGACGACGGACCAGGCCACGCGCACGGCCTCCCCCTCGGGGTCTGTCGCGTCGGCGGCGAAGGCGTGGAGCGCGTGGCTGAGGAGCGGGCCCTGCGGGGCCAGGACCATGACCGACGGCGCTCCGTTCGCGACGCAGGTGCCCCGGTCGCAGAAGGCCTCGCCCTCCGCCCCGCAGTCGGCGTCGAGCCGGCAGCTGCGCGCCGTCTCCCCGACCCCGCAGGCGGCGAGGGACAGGAGCGCTGCCAGGAGAACGGGTCTGGGGCGGTTCATCGTCATGGTCGAACCTCGGGGGCGGGTAAACCTGTAGTCCGGGTCGGCGAACGGACACAAGACGCGCCTTGCCATGGCCGTGCCGCTCCGGGTTTCCAGGTCGGACGCGCGGTTGGGTCCCGCGCCACCCGCCCCTTGGTCCACGCCCGGGACCGGGGTCCGGCGGCCGGCCGAGCTTCGGGCCCACCGCGTCGCCGCGGAACGAGGGCTTGGCCACCGCACGCCCCTTGCACGGAGGGTCGCGCTGTGATGAAGAACGCCCTGACCCAGCGCGCGTGGAGGCCGAGGCCGATGGCGTTGACCGGAGCGGTGGCGATGGCGCTCGCCCTGATGGCGGGCGGGGGCGAGGACAGGCTGTTGCTCTGCCGGCCCCGGATCCTGGGCGACCCGGCGCTCGCGCGCGGCGAGTCGATCGTGGAGGCGGGCCGGGCGCTCGGGGGCCGCTTCCTGGACTACGGCGTCCCCTGCGAGGACGCGGCGGAGGCGGGCCGGGCGGCGCGCCGGGCGGGGCTCGGGCACGGCGTCTCGGCCACCGCGGAGGGGCGGACCGAGGGGAGCCGCTTCGTGCTCACCCTGGCGGCGGCGCGCGACGAGGCGGAGCTGGCGCGGCGGACGGTCGACGTGCTGCCCGGTGCCGACGCGGCGGGTCCGGTGAAGGAGGCGCTCTCGCAGCTCGCGGCCGCGGTGCCTCGCGCCCGCCCGGAGCGGGGAAGGCGCCTGGGGCCGTGGCTCCTGGTCGGGGCCGGCGCCGTCGCGCTGGCGGCGGGGGGAGCGCTGGCGGCGTCCGCCTCCGACGCGGCCGATCGGGCCAACGCGGCGGCGAATCCGGCCGAGTACACCGCCGCGCGCGCGGAGTGGAGATCGAAGCGCGCCTGGAGCGCGGTGGCGCTGGGCGCGGGGGGAGCCGCGGCGGCGGCCGGGCTGACCTGGCGGTTCGCGTTCTAGGAGGCGGAGGGATCGAGATGGCCCGGGCGCTGATCGCGATCGTCGCCGCGCTCCTCGTCGCCCCCGCGCTGGGCGCCGAGACCCTGGCGGTGCTCGCCGTCGCCGATCCCCCGGCGGGGCCCGATGCCGACCTGGCCGAGCTCGCCCACCAGCTCCGCGCGGCCTGTCGCGACCGGGTGGGGGGCGTGGCCGACGTTCCCACCATGCGGGCGCGGCTCCTCGGCCACACCTCCGGCGCGACGCTCGCCGAGCTCGACCGGGCCTACGGTGGGGCCCTCGCCGTCTACCAGAACGGCGAGTTCGAGAGCGCCGTGCGGACGCTGCGCGCCATCGTGGAGGACCTGGAGACCCTCCCGGAGAGCGAGGAGGCGTACGCGCAGTGGACCCGGGCGCTGCTCCGCCTCGCCCACGCCGCGCAGACGGTGGGCCAGGCGCAGGTCGCCGACGACGCGCTCGTGAAGCTGCTCCTGGTGGAGCCCGGCTACCAGCCCGACCGCGACCAGTACTCCCCCGCCTACCGGCGCCGCTTCGACGAGCTGCGCGCGCGCGTCGCCGCGCTCCCGCGCCGCCGGCTCGCCGTGGTGGCGGAGGGGCGCGCCGGGACCGTGTACGTGAACGGCCGGCCCTTCGGCCGGACGCCCGCCACGCTCTCGCTCCCGGCGGGCGTCTACCGGATCGGCGGGGCCGCGGGGGCCCAGCGCGTGCCGAGCTTCACCGTGGACCTGCAGCAGGAGGACCGCACCGTGGCGCTCGACTTCGCGCTCGCCGAGGCCGTGCGCGCGAACGCGGGGCCCGGCCTGGCCCTCGGCGGGGGCCAGAGGGGGCACGGCCTCATCCGCGCCGGCGCCTGGCTCGGGGTCGATCGGCTGGTGGTGGCGAGCCGCTCGTTCGAAGGAGGGGCGCAGTTCCTGGTGGGCGCGATCTACGACGTCCGGAGAGGGGCGCTCCTGCGCGAGGGAAGCGTGCGGATGGTCGCGGGCAGCGTCCCCTCGGTCAACCTCGGGGCGCTGGCCGCCTTCCTGCTCACCGGCCAGTCCTCGCGCGAGGTGAAGGACCGCACGCCGGACGGGCCGCTGGAGATCGCGTCCGTCGCCGCGGCTCCTCCGCCGTCGCCGCCCCAGGCGGCGCCACCCGCCGCCCCGGAGCGGGTGTCCACCGTTCCGGCCGCGCCCCTCGCGCCCCCGGCGCCGAAGCCGGCCCCCGCCGCGGCGCCCGCGCCGGAGGTGCCTCCGCCGACCGCCGCGGCCCCGCCGAGTGCTCCGGTCCTGGACGATCCGCTGGCGCTGCGGCCGGAGAGGACCGGGAGGTCGAGGGATCCGGTGCCGAGGGGACCTCCCCCCCGCTGGATGAGGCCGGCCGCGATCGGGACCGGCGTCCTGGCGCTCGGCCTGGGGGCGCTCTCGGTCCAGCAGGGGCTCGCCGCCTCCGGCGCCTACGGAGACGCGGCCGCGATGGTCGGGCCGGGCGGAGTCCTCCTGCCCGGGTCGGACCCGGTGCGCTACCGCGATCTCGTCGGGCAGGGGGACGCCTCGAGGAGGAACGCTTACGTGGCCGCCGGGTCCACGGCGGCCCTGGCGGCGGCGGCCGGGGTGCTCTGGTGGATGTCCCAGGGCGGCCCACCGGCGCTGGCCATCCGGTTCTGAGCGGGCGGCGCAGCGCTGGACGGCGGTGCTCGATTCGGGATCACGGAAGCGCAGGATCGTCCCACGGGACCCGCGGGGGGCGTTCCCCTCGGCGCTCCGCGCCTCGCAGGACAGGGGTACGCCCGCCGCTCCCGTCCGCTCCCGCCGGCATCGACGCCCTGCCAGCCCGCTCCGGTGCGGCCCGGATCGCAGCGGCTGGACCGGCGCCGCTGCCGGTCCGATCCCCGACCGAAGAAGCCCTCCCGCGCTCGAACGCTCCGCGCCTGCGGGCAACGCCCCCCGCGGGTCCCTGTCCGGCAGACGGCTGCGATCGCCGGCGCGGCGAGACCCGGGGCCGCGCCGCGCAGCGAGCCGTCGGCGAGGGCCTGCCGGTTCCCTGTCAGCTGCGGTGCAACGCATGTCCAGCCGCAGCCCTCCGACCGGACGCGCTCGGCTGGTTTGCGTTGCCGCAGGGGTTCCGGGCGCGGGGGGACGGTTCCGGCTTCGGCGGTGACGGCCCGCGCCCCGGCGAGCAAGCGCGTGGGCCCGGGCTCGTCCGCGCCGCGTTGGAGACGGATGTGGCGGAAGGATCGCTGGTCAGAACCGGCGAGTGATCGGACCGGGGCAAGGCACCCCGTCGAGTGTTTCGGGATGGCGGTCGGTCGCTTAAGATTCGCCACCATGCCCAAGACCATCCGCTTCCATCGCACCGGCGGTCCCGAGGTCCTCTCGCTCGACGAGGTCGAGGTGGGCAGGCCGGGGCCGGGCCAGGCGCGGGTCCGCCACACCGCCATCGGCGTCAACTTCGTCGACACCTACCACCGCTCCGGCCTCTATCCGCTCTCCCTCCCGTCCGGCCTGGGCGTGGAGGCGGCGGGCGTGGTCGAGGAGGTGGGCCCGGGCGTGTCCGAGGTCGCGCCCGGCGACCGGGTCGCCTACGCCGCCACGCCGGGGGCGTACGCCGAGGCCCGGCTCATCGCGGCCGACCGGCTGGTGAAGCTCCCGGAGAAGATCTCCGACCGGCAGGCCGCGGCCATGATGGTGAAGGGGCTCACCGTGCAGGCGCTCCTCCGGCGCACCCACCGGGTCGAGCCGGGCGAGACGGTGCTCTTCCACGCCGCCGCCGGCGGGGTGGGGCTCATCGCCGTCCAGTGGCTCAAGGCCATCGGGGCCACGGTGATCGGCACGGTGGGCTCGGAGGCGAAGGCGGCGCTGGCCCGGGCCCACGGCTGCGACCACGTGATCGTCTACACGCGCGAGGACTTCACGAAGCGCGTCCGGGAGATCACCGGCGGCGAGGGCGTCCCGGTGGTCTACGACTCGGTGGGCAAGGACACGTTCGAGGGGTCGCTCGACTGCCTCCGCCCGCTCGGCCTGATGGTCACCTACGGGAACGCCTCCGGCTCGGTGCCGCCTTTCGACGTCGGCGTCCTGTCCCGCAAGGGCTCGCTCTTCCTCACCCGGCCGACGATCTTCACCTACATCGCGAGGCGGGAGGACCTCCTGAGCGGCGCGGCCGAGCTCTTCGAGATGGTCCTGTCGGGCAAGGTGAAGATCGAGATCGGCGGCACCTGGCCGCTCGCCCAGGCCGCCGAGGCGCACCGCGCCCTGCAGGGCCGGTCCACCACCGGCTCGCTCCTCCTGCTCCCCTGACCCGCGGGCGGGCGGGGCCGCGGCGATGAGGCATTTCGCCGCGATCGGCGGAGGCGCGCGCGGACTACCATGCCGCGCCCTTCGCGGGAGGCGAGCATGTCCGCACCGTCCTACGTCAGCGGCCCGAGCACGTCGCCGCTCCTGGGTGAGACCGTCGGGGAGAACCTCCGCCGCACCGTGGAGCGCTTCCCGGACCGGGAGGCCCTCGTCTCCTGCCACCAGGGGATCCGGCTGACGTACCGGCAGCTCTGGGGGGAGACGTCCCGGGTGGCCCGGGGCCTCCTCGTCCGCGGGGTGAGGAAGGGCGACCGGGTCGGCATCTGGTCGCCCAACCGGGCGGAGTGGATGGTGCTCCAGTACGCCACGGCGCGCATCGGGGCCATCCTCGTCAACGTCAACCCCGCCTACCGCCTCCACGAGCTCGAGTACGCGCTGGGCCAGTCGGGCGTCTCCACCCTGGTGCTCGCCCGCGGCTTCCGGCAGGCCGACTACGTGGCCATGCTGCACGAGGTGCGCCCGCGCTGCCCGGAGCTCCGGCAGGCCATCGTCATCGACGACGAGTGGAGCGAGCTCGAGGCCGACGCCCTGCGCCTTTCCGAGGACGAGCTGCACCACCGCGAGGTGGAGCTGCAGTTCGACGAGCCCATCAACATCCAGTACACGAGCGGGACCACCGGCTTCCCCAAGGGGGCCATGCTCTCGCACCACAACATCCTCAACAACGGCTACTTCGTGGGCGAGTTCTGCCGCTACACGGAGGCCGACCGGATCTGCGTGCCCGTCCCGCTCTACCACTGCTTCGGGATGGTGATGGGGAACCTGGCCGCCACCAGCCACGGCGCCTGCGTCGTCTACCCGGCCGAGAGCTTCGACCCGGGGGCGGTGCTGGCGGCGGTGGAGCGGGAGCGGTGCACGTCGATCTACGGCGTCCCCACCATGTTCATCGCCGAGCTCGACCACCCCGGCTTCGCCCGCGCCGACCTGGCCTCGCTGCGCACCGGCATCATGGCCGGCTCGCCCTGCCCGGTCGAGGTGATGAAGCGCGTCCAGAAGGACATGCACGTGCCCGAGGTCACCATCTGCTACGGGATGACCGAGACCTCCCCGGTCTCCACCCAGTCGAGGACCGACGACCCTCTCGAGAAGCGCGTCTCCACGGTGGGCCAGGTCCACCCCCACGTCGAGATCAAGATCGTGGATCCCACCACCGGCCGGATCGTACCGCGCGGCACCCCGGGCGAGCTGTGCACGCGCGGCTACTCGGTGATGCTCGGATACTGGAACGACGCGCACGCCACCCGCGAGGCCGTCGACGCCGGGCGCTGGATGCACACCGGCGACCTCGCCACCATGGACGAGCAGGGGTACGTGAACATCGTCGGGCGCATCAAGGACATGGTCCTGCGCGGGGGCGAGAACGTCTTCCCGCGCGAGGTGGAGGAGTTCCTCTACACCGTGCCCGGCATCGCCGACGTGCAGGTGGTGGGCGTGCCCGACGCCAAGTACGGGGAGGAGCTGATGGCCTGGGTGAAGCTGCGCCCCGGCGCGAGCCTCACCGGCGAGGAGATCCGCGCCTACTGCAAGGGGAGGATCGCGACCTTCAAGATCCCCTGGTACTACAAGTTCGTGGACTCGTTCCCCATGACCGTCACGGGCAAGATCCAGAAGTTCAAGATGCGCGAGACGGCCATCCACGAGCTGGGGCTCGAGAGGGTGGCGGCCATCCGGACGGCCTGAAGGACCCGCCCGGGCGCCATCGCCGGGCCCGGTCGCCGCTCCCGCCCGGGTGCCGATCTCGGGGCTTCAAGCCGGGCGTCCGTCGCGGTACAGGTGTGCCGCCCAGCGGTACGGCGCGGCCGGCGCGAGACCGGCGGGAGGTGACCATGAGGCCCGGCGTCGAGGAGATCCTGGCGGAGAGGCGGATCGCGGTGGTGGGCGTGTCCCGGGGGAAGGGGTTCGGGAACCTGGCCCTCGAGACGCTGCGCGAGCGCGGCTGGGAGGCCGTGCCGGTGAACGCCCGCGCCGACGTGGTCGAGGGCGAGAAGTGCTTCCACGGCCTCTCGGAGATCCCCGGCCGGCCGGGTGCCGTGCTGGCGGTCGTCCCGCCGGCCGAGACCGAGAAGGTGGTGGACGAGTGCCTGCGGCTCGGGGTGCGGAAGATCTGGATGCAGCAGGGGGCCGAGTCGGAGGCGGCCATCGCCCGCGCCGAGAAGGGCGGGATGACCGTGGTCCACCACGCCTGCGTCCTCATGTACGCGCAGCCGCGCGGGTTCCACCGGTTCCACGGCTGGGTGACGAAGCTCATGGGCAAGCACTGATGGCCGGGCACGAGGTCGTCCCCGTCGGCGCGGTGCGGTCACCGCACCGAGACCCGGAGGCCGTGCCGGGCGGCGGGGCGCCCGGGGAGATCCACGTCTTCCCGGAGTACGCGGCCGCGCTCGACGGGATCGAGTCCTCCACCCACATCTTCGTGCTCGCCTTCCTTCCGGGCGTGCGGCGCGATCTCCTGTCGGTGAGCGGGCGGGGCGCCGCGGCCGGCCCGCCG
The DNA here is from genome assembly GCA_035466675.1 of Anaeromyxobacteraceae bacterium. GTDB lineage: Bacteria > Myxococcota > Myxococcia > Myxococcales > Anaeromyxobacteraceae > Anaeromyxobacter. The sequence continues at coordinate 14,625 of DATIUR010000355.1, forward strand.
CGCGGCGTCTGGGCCACCCGGTGCGCCGCCCGCCCGAACCCGATCGCCCTCACCGTGGTCCACCTCCTGGGGCGCGACGGCCTCGTGCTGCGGGTGGACGGGCTCGACCTGGCCGACGGGACGCCGGTCCTGGACCTGAAGCCCTACGTGCCGGGGCAGGACGCGGTGGCCGCCGCCCGCCGGACGCGCACGGTCCGCCTGAGCCGGCTCGATCCGGCGGAGGCGCTCGGGTACCTCGAGCCGGAGCGGGCGCACCACCTGGGCGAGCTGGCCCGGACGCCACCGGCCCGGGCCGCGCTCGCCGCGGTGCTGGTGGCGACGAGGCGG